>NZ_JBFRNU010000054.1:0-171097 GCF_041471145.1 Vibrio sp. 10N.261.54.A5
CAGGTGCAGGTGCAGGTGCCGTAGAGTAGACCGGAATACTATTGGTCGGTTGAACCTCAACGTGCGCCGCAGTTTGCTCTTGCTCAATGAGCATTTTGAAAACGTGAATCTCTTTTTTATCCCGATAATCTACTTTTACCTTATCGAGAAAACCTTGGTCGACTAAACACTTAAGACAGTCGGCTAAACCAAACGTAGAGAGAGCACAAAGTTGACCTGCTGTTTGTAGGCACACATTGGTGTAGCCGAATTCGTCAGCACCGTCTGCAAGCATCAATAAAACCAGCTTTTCTGCAGGGCTAGAAGTATTCACTTGCCAAGCTAAATAAGAATATTTGGCGCTCAATATCGTGTTCTCAAAAAAGGTAAGTCGTTGTCACTATTGTAAGTCACCCCTTACCGAATTTATAGCAACTTAACAGAAAACGGCATTAGTAAGCCAAATATTGACCATAAGGAGACGTCTGCCCCATAAAGTAAGCCTACAGTCATTCATTCTTGTGGTTTAAGCTAGGAATCATTGGGCATGAATACGCATAGCAGCTTAAAGTGCCTACATTCTTTGTTAGGTTAAGAATGCCCAATTCGCGTCCACATTCTGTTGGTCACAATACAGGTCTTCTTTTAAAGTCTTCTCTTTAGGTCAACTATTGATGATTTTCTTAGCTATATCCCATTTATTCTCTTTCCATTCACAAAATGTATTTAATTTATAAAACCCCTTGATATGATCAATACTTGCGCTATTATGACGATAAGTCAGAAATGACGAAGCGTCACAAAATGGTTAACTACATGAATTTACTATTCGTGTTAATATATTGGATAGGAGTGTTTTAAATACTGGCGAAGCTTAGATAACGGCTAAGCTCATATACGGACTAAAAAATTATGTTTGGCTTTGGTTGTAAAGGCGATAAACAAGGTATCTTTGGTTGCAAAGGCGTGTTGTCTAAAAAGCAGCAGTCTATTGCAGACCGAGAAGTAGAGTTGATGTTGTTAGCAAAAGATCTGGTTCGAGAACAAGGGTTCGGAAACCTCACGATGGACAAGCTAACGGCAGCGAGCTCTTATTCTAAAGGTACGATATACAATCACTTTTGCAGCAAAGAAGACGTCGTTTTAGCGTTATGTATTCACTCTCTCAAGACAGAAGCAATGATGTTTGCTCGCTCTGGAGAGTTTGAAGGCAACACACGTGAAAAGATCGTCGCATTGCACGTTGCTTACCGAATCTATGCTCGCATGGAACCGGTACTATCAACCTGTGCGATCATGGCTAAAAGCCCGTGGGTACTAGAGAAAGCGTCTAGTGCACGCGTCGCCGAGATGAATGAACTGGAAGAGTTGGTGATTGAACAATGCGACTCTATGGTTAACCAAGCGGTAGAAGCGGGTGACCTAAAGTTCTCTTCTGGCGTTGGCTCAGATGCCATCGTTTTTGCTAACTGGTCAATCGCATTTGGTTCAAATGCCTTGTCACAGAACGCATCAAACAGTCATTGTATTAAGCGGTTACAAGACCCGTATTCAGTATTACACAACGCGAACATGATTCTAGACGGCCTAAATTGGCAGCCCCTTTCTAGTGACTGGGATTACCGCAAAACTTGGCGTCGTGTAGAACAAGAACTGTTCAGTGAAGAGATCGCTTACTTAGAGTCTGTAGGTCGATAGCTTCCGTTAAGCCCACACATGTGGGTTTATTAATAACCATTTTTGACGATTCGTCACAAACTTGAGACTGACCGACTGTGGTTGCTGTTTTCTTGAGTGTTTGACTAAGCATTGTGTCTTTTGTCAGCTTCGGCTGGCTTTTTATGACACAAATATGACGAATCGTCACAAATGGAGACTGTGATGAAACATGACAGCCAGAAGCCCACGTTCGATCAGCAAAACCGAGATAACCCTAATGCTGATAGCGCAAACACAGATCTAAACAGTTGGCACTCAATACCTACCAAGCGTTCGTTTATCGTTCTGCTGGTGGTGTTTTCAATCATCATTCTCTCTGCATTAGGGGCTAAGAACCTCTACTTTAGAGGGGACTACAACATCTTCTTCGAAGGCACCAACAAGCAGTTGATGGCGTTCGATGAAATCCAAACCACCTTTGCAAAAACCGACAACCTTGCGATTGTTGTCGCACCTGAAGATGGCAATGTCTTCACCCCTGAAACTCTCACCCTGATTCAAAATCTCACGGTTGATGCGTGGCAGATCCCGTATTCAAGCCGTGTCGATTCCCTTGCTAATTATCAGCACACCGAAGCCATTGAAGATGATCTTTTGGTAGAAGACTTGCTGTATGAAGAGTACGAACACACACCAGAACGCATCGCCAAAGTAAAACAGATCGCCCTTAACGAGCCGTTGCTTAAGAATGCCTTGGTGTCGGCCTCTGGCGATGTGACGATTGTGAACGTCACCGTGCAACTGCCAGAAGTGGACAAAACCGCAGAAGTGCAAGAGGTGATTGCGGCAATCAATACCATGATCGGCAAGTACCAAGCTCAGTATCCTAATGTCGAATTCCATAAAGCGGGCATCATAGCCATGAACAACGCATTTATGACTTCGGCTCAAGAAGACAGCTCAACGCTCGTTCCCTTGATGCTGTTGGTGGTACTGGTGTTCCTGACCTTTATGCTGCGCTCGTTCTTTAGTGTGGTGGCGACGCTCATTGTGATCATCTCTTCGATTGTTGCCACCATGGGATTGTCTGGTTGGGCAGGGATGTTCTTGAGTACCGCAACCGTGAATGTGCCAACCTTGGTTTTAACTTTGGCGGTGGCCGATTGTGTTCACGTGATTGTGACCATGAGACAAGCTATGCAGCGCGGTATGGAGAAAGCACAAGCCATTCAATACAGCATCAAGCTCAATGCGATGCCGATTCTGATCACCTCGGTGACCACTGCGATTGGTTTCCTGATGATGAACATGTCGGACTCACCAGTGCTGCGTGATTTCGGTAACTTGTCGGCACTGGGTGTACTTATTGCGTGCTTCTTGTCTGTGACTATGTTGCCAGCGTTGCTAAAACTGCTGCCAGTCAAACGCCTACCTGCCAACCCTAAGGCGGCAGACAAAGTCACCTTCATGGATAAGCTGGGCGATTTTGTCGTAACTAACCGTAAAGCACTGCTGCCGATTTCTACGCTAGTGATTGTTGGCGCTGCCGCGTTAATTCCGCTCAACAAAGTCAACGATGAATCGGTGAAGTATTTCGATACCTCAAGTGAATTCAGACAAGCGGCCGACTTCATGGAAGAGACCGTAAGCGGCATGACAACCCTCAGTATCGCAGTGAAAACTAACGAGTCTCAAGCGATTGCTGATCCTGTGTTCTTGCAAGCGATTGGTGACTTTACTGAGTGGCTACGTGTTCAACCAGAAACCGACCATGTCGCCACGCTTTCTGATGTTTACATGCGTTTGAACAAGAATATGCATGCCGACGACGACTGCTACTACAAGCTACCGCTGAACCGTGAACTTGCCGCGCAATATCTGCTGCTTTACGAAATGTCTCTGCCGTACGGCTTGGACTTGAACAACCAGATCAACGTCGATAAATCATCGATCAAAATGGTACTCACCGTCGATAACCTTGGCAGCGTTGAGCTAGTCGAACTCGAAGAGCGCATTTACTCATGGTTTGCAGCCAATGCACCGCAATATGAAGTGGTGGCTTCGAGCCCGTCACTGATGTTTGCTCATATTGGCGAAACCAACATGGCGAGCATGCTATCAACTTTGCCTATCACCCTAGTGCTTATCTCTGGCTTGATGATCTTTGCATTGCGCTCGGTTCGCTTAGGCATGATCAGCCTAGTGCCCAACATTGCGCCTGCGATCATTGGCTTTGGTTTATGGGCGCTTATCTCAGGTGAAATCAACCTCGGTTTGTCAGTCGTGGTCACGCTCACGTTGGGTATCGTGGTTGATGATGCGGTGCACTTCTTGAGTAAATACCAGCGCGCAAGAATCGAAGGGAAATCAGCAGAAGAAGCGGTTCGATACGCTTTCCACACCGTAGGTCGCGCTTTGTGGATCACCACTGTTGTGCTAGTGGCCGGTTTCTCTGTACTGGCGATGTCGAGCTTCAGACTCAACTCCGACATGGGCTTACTCAGCGCGATTGTGATTTTCATTGCGCTGGTGGTCGATTTCATCTTGCTACCAAGCTTACTGATGATCTTCGACAAACAGACCCACTATTCAGCTAAAACTCAGCACGAATCAAAGCCAGATACCAAGTCGCAGCCTAGATCGACAGCCGAACTGACTACTTCGACCAAATAAGGAAACGTCGGCCTGCTGCGGTGGGCTGACTCAAGGAGATATTTATGAAAAGCGTTAAACAAACATTCGCTACTACATTACTTACTGTTAGCTCGTTGGCACTGAGCACATTCGCCGCTTTCCCAGCATTAGCAGACCCAGCGAAAGGCTTAGAAATTGCCGAACAACGCAAAGCCGTCGATATGGGGTGGGGCGATTCTGTCGCGACCATGGAGATGCTACTTCGCAACAAACAGGGCGAAAGCAGTACACGTCTGATGCGATTGAAATCTTTGGAAGTCGATGACGATGGCGACAAAGGCTTAACCATTTTTGATGAACCACGCGACGTAAAAGGCACGGCTTTCCTAAACCATTCGCACATCACCAAATCCGATGACCAGTGGTTGTATCTTCCTGCACTCAAGCGTGTAAAACGCATCTCTTCACGCAACAAATCTGGCCCGTTTATGGGCAGTGAATTTGCGTATGAGGACTTAAGCTCGTTTGAACTTGAAAAGTACACCTTCAACTACATTGAAGACGCGAAACTGGAAGGCGTAGACACCTTTGTTTTAGAGCAAGTACCGACCGATAAAAACTCAGGCTACACCATGCAAAAGGTATGGCTAGACCAACAGCACTACCGCCCAATGAAAGTTGAGTTTTACGACCGCAAAGGCGCACTGCTTAAAACTCTATCGTTCCAAGATTACAAACAGTACCTAAACCAATACTGGCGCGCACACACCATGGCGATGCAAAACCATCAAACAGGCAAAAGCACCGTATTAACCACGACAGATTTAGTGTTCCAGACCGGTCTTAAAGACAAGGATTTCCAAAAGAACACACTAAAACGTGCGAAATAAGGCAGGAATATGAAAAGGATTGTGGCAACAGGAACCCAATTATCCTTAACCTTGGCGGCGACCGTCGGGCTTATGCAGGTGTCGTTGCCTTGTGTGGCGGCAGGCTTTAGCTCTGAGTTCGTAGAACAGGTCACCCCGGAGCTAGCAGGGCAGGTTAACCTTGAACATAGGCAGTTCTTTAGCGACGGCTTACAAGGGCAAGACAAAGGACAAAGCTCACTGGTGTTGCAGCCAGAGTTTTACTGGGAGCAACAAGAGGGCAACGGCAGCATTACCTTCACCCCGTTTTATCGCCTAGACAGTGAAGACGATGAACGAACTCATGGTGATATTCGCGAAGCCTTGTATCTCTCTTACTGGGACGACTACGAACTGCGAGCGGGTGTTGGAAAGGTATTTTGGGGCGTAACCGAATCGGCGCATTTAGTGGATGTGGTAAACCAGACCGATGCCATTGAATCGGTCGATGGCGAATCCAAGTTAGGTCAGCCTATGGTGCACTTCACCTCGATAAAAGAGTGGGGCACCATAGACGCCATGTTACTGCCGTATTTTCGTGAGCGTACCTTCGCAGGCGAAGACGGTCGATTAAGGCCAACCGTGCCAGTATCGGACGATGCGCTTTACGAATCTTCACGAGAAGAAAAACACGTTGATGTGGCATTGCGTTACAGCCAAATGTACGGTGATTGGGATGTCGGTTTAAGTTATTTAGGTGGCACAAACCGCGACCCTTATTACCGTGTGGAAGGCAATCAACTCAAGCCATACTACGCCCAAATGCAACACTTCGGATTGGATGTGCAAGGCATTATCGGAGACTGGTTATGGAAGCTAGAAAGCATTTATCGCGACAGCTACGACAACCACACAGGCGTAGTCACAGGCTTTGAATACACTTGGGTTGGAGCGCTTGAATCGTATTGGGACATCGGCTTCATCGCTGAATACCTGTATGACAGCCGAGGCAACAATGCCCAAACCATCGGCCAAAATGATGTGTTCCTTGGGGCACGTTTCGCTTTGAACGATGAAGACGGCACCGAAGTGCTTACTGGTATCACTCAAGACTTAGATAACAGTGATGTCTACAGTGCCAAGCTAGAGGCATCGAGCCGTATTAACAACAATCTCAAGTGGCGACTGAATGCTTGGTTGTTTGAGAATGAAACCCCAGAGGACTTGTTGTTCTTCGCACGCAAGGATGACTTTGTTGAGATGGCGTTGGAATATTATTTCTAATGTTAGCTTCGTGGGGCGTTCCTGTTGGGGGGGGACGTCTCAAATTTAAGATGAGCCATATTTAGAATGTTCAAAGTCGTCTTTTTATAAAGTGGATCAAACAATCGAATAAACCTACAGGTAAAATGGTTATATTTTTTCAGTATCTATAACCTCCGAATATGCATGTAAATCGTGCTGGTGGTATCGGCCTTAAGGGATTTATGAATTCATTTAATTGGGATAAAAACTTTGAAACAGGCATTGGTGTTGTAGATGAACAGCATCAATATCTTGTTGGTATTATCAACCACTACGGAAATCTGTTGTCAGAGAACACTATCTCTATCGACGACATAAACGTCGCTTTACTCGATCTCACATGTTATGCCGAATTTCACTTTAAAGAAGAAGAATCTTTGATGAGAGATTGCGGTGTGTATGAGCGACACATTGAAGAGCATATCAAAGTGCATCGTGTATTTATGCAAGATATCTACAGTATGCAAGCTTTCATCATGGAAGAAGATCAGTCGTCAGCACGGCAGTTACTTGATTTATTGATCCACTGGCTTGCTTACCACATCCTCGGCATCGACCAAAACATGGCGCGACAAATGACCGCGATAGAAGAGGGCGCGACACCTCTGCAAGCCTTTGAAGCGGAAGAAAAGCAGCAAGATTCTGCGACTGTCCCGCTGTTGGCTGCGCTTAACGGCCTGTTTGAACAAGTCTCTGAACGAAACAAACAGTTGTTACGCTTCAACCAGTTACTCGAAGATAAAGTTGAGGAACGTACGGCAGAATTAAAACGAGCGAATAAGAGACTTGAAGAACTGTCATTAACCGACTCTCTTACTAATTTGCATAACCGTCGTAGTGCTTTTAAACAGTTAGCGCTGCATTGGCAAGACTCCAAAGAACTGGGCATGCCTTTAGTGTGTATTATGATTGATGCCGACCACTTCAAGCGCATTAATGACACCAGCGGCCATGATGCAGGCGACTTGGTGCTACAAACCCTCTCGCGTGAACTGAAAAACACGTTCCGTAATGATGATATTGTTTGCCGGTTAGGTGGCGATGAGTTCTTGGTTATTTGCCCAAACACCGACCTTAAAGGTGGGATGTACATCGCGGAAACCGCTCGACAGAAAGTGTCTGAATTAGAGGTTGAAACCAGTCATCAAGTTTGGATTGGCAGTATTAGTGTCGGTGTCGCTGAAATGACCCAAGAATTCGAAACCATGAACGAATTGATTAAAGCGGCGGATGAGTCCGTCTATTTAGCAAAAAACGCAGGGAAGAACAGCGTTTGTTCTATTCAGATCTAGCCTTCAGGTCATTTCCAAATTAAGAAGTGGAACCTGTAATTGTTCCACTTCTTCCTACTCCTCATTAATATCCTGTTAAATTTGCCGTGTTTTTAGGCAATAACTTGTTCTTTTAGCGATTCAATTTGGCATTGGTTGCGTGTTTGATTACTATGTGTAGCTATCTAAAAAAACTAATCATCCGATACGGACACTACCAACTGGTAGATGAGGAAATGATGCAACATCTAGAAGAGATCATTGCTAATGCAACGACTGCTATTGATACAGCAGATTCGTTAGTCGCACTTGATGAAGTGCGAGTTCAGTATTTAGGTAAGAAGGGTGAACTAACTCTTCAACTACAAAGCCTAGGTAAACTTCCACCTGAAGAGCGTCGCACTGCTGGTCAAGAGATCAACAAAGCGAAAGGTGCTGTTCAACAAGCGATCGCAGCTCGCAAAGACGCACTACAACGTGCAGAGCTTGAAGCGAAACTAGCTGAAGAAACTATCGATGTGAGCCTACCAGGTCGTCGCATTGAGAACGGTGGTCTTCACCCAGTTACTCGCACAGTTGAGCGTATCGAACAGTTCTTTGGTGAGCTTGGCTTTAGCACTGAGTCTGGCCCTGAGATAGAAGATGCATTCCACAACTTTGATGCACTAAACATCGCAGACGATCACCCAGCTCGTACTGATCACGATACTTTCTTCTTCAACCCTGATCTAATGCTACGTACGCACACTTCTGGTGTTCAAATTCGTACGATGGAAAACGGCAAACCGCCTTTCCGCTTCATTGCTCCGGGTCGTGTTTACCGTAACGACTACGATCAAACTCACACGCCAATGTTCCACCAAGTGGAAGGTATGTTAGTTGATGAGAACGTAAACTTTGCACAACTTAAAGGCATTCTTAACGATTTCCTTTGTAACTTCTTTGAAGAAGAAGTTGAAGTGCGTTTCCGTCCTTCATTCTTCCCGTTCACAGAGCCTTCAGCTGAAGTTGACGTGAAACGTAAAGATGGCAAATGGCTAGAAGTTCTAGGCTGTGGCATGGTTCACCCTAACGTACTTCGCTCTGTTGGCATCGACCCTGAGAAATACTCTGGTTTTGCATTCGGTATGGGTGTAGAGCGTCTAACGATGCTTCGTTACGGCGTAAATGACCTTCGTGCGTTCTTCGAGAACGACCTTCGTTTCCTTAAACAATTCAAGTAATCCGGGGCAGTCGAAACTATGAAATTCAGTGAATCTTGGCTACGCGAGTGGGTTAAACCTGCAATTAACAGCGAAGAGCTAGCTCACCAAATCACTATGGCTGGTTTGGAAGTTGACGATGTAGAACCTGTTGCTGGTGAATTCACCGGCGTTAAAGTAGGTAAAGTGGTTGAGTGCGGTCAGCACCCAGACGCAGACAAACTACAAGTAACTAAAATTGATATCGGCGAAGAAGAGCTGTTAGACATCGTATGTGGTGCATCTAACTGTCGTCTTGGCCTAACTGTAGCAGTAGCAACAGTTGGCGCAGTACTGCCTGGTAACTTCAAAATCAAGAAAGCAAAACTACGTGGCGTTCCATCGCACGGCATGCTTTGTTCTTTCTCTGAGCTAGGTATCGACGTAGAGTCTGACGGCATCCTTGAGCTGCCTGAAGGCACAACGCTAGGTATGGACGTACGTGAGCTTCTTGAGCTTAACGACGTAACTATCGACGTAGACCTAACAGCAAACCGCGCAGACTGCTTCAGCATCCGTGGCCTTGCTCGTGAAGTTGGCGTACTAAACCGCGCAGACGTTACAGAGCCAACAGTTGAAGCTGTTGCAACAAGCATTGAAGACACAGTATCTGTTGAAATCAAAGCAACTGATGCTTGTCCACGTTACCTTGGCCGTGTGGTTAAGAACGTAAACGTGAAAGCGGAATCTCCAATCTGGATGCAAGAAAAACTGCGTCGTTGTGGTATCCGTTCAATCGACCCAGTTGTAGACATCACAAACTACGTGATGCTAGAGCAAGGCCAACCAATGCACGCATTTGATCTCGCTAAGATCGAAGGCGGTATCGTGGTTCGTCTAGCAGAGCAGGGCGAAAAGCTAACACTTCTAGATGGCAACGAAGCTGAACTAAACAGCAACACACTTGTTATCGCTGACCAAAACAAAGCACTAGCAATCGCTGGTATCTTTGGCGGTCAAGATTCAGGTGTTACGACTGAAACAACAGACGTACTTCTTGAAGCTGCATTCTTCGCACCGGATCACATCCGTGGTCGCGCACGTGCTTACGGCCTTCACACAGATTCTTCTCTACGTTTCGAACGTGGTGTTGATTCAACACTTCAAGCAGCAGCAATGGAGCGTGCAACACAGCTTTTAGTTGAAATCTGCGGTGGTGAAGTTGCGCCAGTAAACGGCAGCGAATCTGAAGCTGATCTTCCTAAAGCAAACGTAGTTGCTCTACGTCGCGCTAAGCTAGATAGCCTACTAGGTCACGAAATCCCATCTACAGACGTAGTGGAAATTCTTACTCGCCTAGGTTGTGAAGTTGAAAGCACTGATGCTGGTTGGACGGCAACGTCTCCATCTTGGCGTTTTGATATCGCAATCGAGCAAGACCTAATTGAAGAAGTAGGTCGTATCTACGGTTACGATAACATTCCAAACCAAGCGCCTAAAGCGGCACTTAAAATGAATGACCACAAAGAAGCTAACCAACCGCTTAAGCGCGTTCGTGACCTTCTTGTAGACCGTGGCTACCACGAAGCAATCACATACAGCTTCGTAGAACCAGAACAGCAAAAACTTGTTGTACCTGGTGTTGAGCCGCTAATCCTGCCATTCCCAATCTCTGCGGATATGTCAGCAATGCGTCTTGGCCTAATCCAAGGTCTACTAAACACAGTTGTTCACAACCAGAAGCGTCAACAGTCTCGCGTTCGTCTATTCGAATCAGGCCTACGTTTCATCCCTGAAGCAACTGCTGAAAACGGCATGCGCCAAGAAATGATGCTTGCGGGCGTTATCTCTGGTACTCGTGGCGAAGAGCACTGGGACATTGCAACTAACACTGTTGACTTCTTCGACCTGAAAGGCGACCTAGAAGCAGTTCTTGAGCTTTCTGCAAACGAAATCGCATACAGCTTCAAAGCAGCTAAGCACCCAGCACTTCACCCAGGTCAAACTGCGGCTATCGTAGTAGACGGCAAAGAAGTGGGTATCATTGGTACTGTTCACCCAGAACTAGAGCGTAAGTTTGGTCTTAACGGCCGCACTATCGTATTCGAAATCGAATGGGCAGCTATCAACACTCGCGTGCTTCCAGAAGCAGTAGCCGTATCTAAGTTCCCTGCAAACCGTCGTGATATCGCCGTTGTTGTTGACGAAGCAGTTGCTTCTGGCGACATCGTAGAAGCGTGTATCGCTGCTGGTGGCGAATTCCTAACAGGCGCTAAACTGTTCGACGTATACGTTGGTCAAGGCGTTGAAGAAGGTAAGAAGAGCCTAGCAATCGCACTTAGCCTACAGTCTGTAGAGCGCACACTTGAAGATGCAGACATCGCTGGTTCAGTAGATGCTATCGTAGCTTCAATCTCAGAGAAATTCGGCGCAGCACTTCGCGACTAATCTCTTCTGATAGATAGAAAACCAAAGGCCTCGCATTGCGAGGCCTTTTTTGTTTTTGTTGTATTCGATGACTGAAAAATTACAATTAAATATTCTTAATATATCCCTAACTCCCGGACAAGGTCATATTTTAATTTAGCTAAGGATTCTTCACCTATCTCAAGACTAGTTCGGTAGGAACCGAATATAACATCTTTAATTTTTTCAGGAGAGTCGCCGGTAAATTCAGCTATGTTTTGGATTACATGACGATTAAATTTTTGACCCTTTATTACGATATCTTTAACTTCTTTATCATGGCATTGATATATCTCGTTTATTTTGAAATCTTTAATGTACTGACGACAACCTTGACTAGTTGATTCAAGGTTTACTTTAAAGTTAGGGTAAAGCTTAAATTTAGATAACTCATGGAATCGATATGTTTTTGAATATGGATTTTTATAGTGCTCTAAATTACGGCTCCCTTTTATCGTAGTGTTACAAACAGAACATGAAGGTATTAAGTTATAAACAGACAAAGCAAATAAAGGGTGTATGTCTTTTTGATAGAAATGATCCAAAGTAAAGGTGGGATGGGCTTTATGTTTGTCGGAAAAGTTAGATGTGTAGTTTCGATTGCAATAAACACATACTTTAAAATTTAGTGATGCTATAACATCCCTCATGGTTTTTTTAGGCGAAGTGTTATATTTACCAAATTTATCATAGTTGAATATATTGTATATTAAGTCTTTTATGGGGTCAGGTGTTGGTATTGTTGTACAATATTCTTCTAATTTTTCAGGAGAGGATAGTATTATAGTATTAACTATTGATTTAGCGCCTAGTTTATTTCTAATAGGGCTGTGGTTAAATTTGCGGTCTATGAATTGGCGGAGTGTAAGATTATTTTTATAACACTCATAAAATACCTCATCTATTGTCAATTGGTTTTTTATATTTGATTTTATTACGAGTAGTTCCGCATTGTCTTTCCCTGGGTATAGGCCAAACCTGTCTTTTAGTGCGGTGTTTTTACCTGTGATAATAGTTAACTTACAATCTCTAATCGACTTTAAGTATTCACTTCTAAATGTAGAGATCGTGTAATTAGATTCGGCTATCTTTTTTTCTAAATTAATCTTTATCATGACTTTTTCTTATAGCTCTAAATAGTTCAGGATTACTAGATAATATTTCATTCAACTTATCAATATCAATGTCATCGCTGTTGATTTGGTTGTTCTCATTGTATTTTTCTTTGAGCGAAACTGCCCATCAATAAGCCATCTTTCATAAAAAATGTGTCAGTGAGTAGCGTATGTATATTTTCACCAAATGTCTGAGAATGCTGGACTAAATTCGACTGAACGCCCTTCTCTAAGTAAGTTACACGTTCATTTGGTATGTCAGAAATAACAAATGGTGAATGAGATGTTAAAATCACATGGAATTTAAACCTAATAGGTTTAGATGTTCTATTAATATCCTCAAGGAATAGCAATAGGTCATTGACGAAATCCCGTTGCCACTCTGGATGAAGCCCAACATCAACTTCATCCATAAGCAATACAATATCAGAGTATTTAATTGATGTAGCTGTATTGTAGCTTTGTATGTTGTTTACATGATACTTTATCGTTGATAACAATGTATAAAGAGACTTTTGTCCACTGCTAAGGGAGGAGAACTTTACACCCTTGGAATCAATAAGTTCAATGTTGAACCAACTTGGTATGCATTTGAATAAATCATCTTCCAAACTTATTGTTAATTTTAATTTTCTTTTTAGAGTAGCTAAGTTAATTTGGTTTTTAGTATTCTTAAGAACTTCTTGGTAATTAATTGAATTTCTAATTTTTAGTGTGTTGTGGCTAATATCTTGAATGGGGTTAATTGTTATAAATCCATCCTCATTATAGCTGTATTCTATATGCTTATCATTTTTATTATTGTATTTATCTATTTTGTCTGCTAGGTAAAGCAAGTTGAGGTATGAAGGGGGGATGTTCCATAGTTTCGCATTGGCTATAGCCAACCTTCTTTTTTTAGAAGTAAGGAATTCTATTGGTGACCTTCTTTTTATAGAGTTTTCTAGTTTTCTAGTCGTACTTTCAAAATTAATTTTATTAGTTAGAGTGCTTTTTGATTTTGATTTTTCAAAACTATAAACAATTGGTTTTGCAATATTTCTAGATGCTTCTTTAGATGTTTGGTTTTTCAAACCGTCCTTTGTGTAAGAATATCTCGTTAACTGTAAGGTTTCATTGTATACATCTTTGTTTTTTGATAGCACTAAAGTCAAACATGGGCCTTTATTTGCTTTGTTTAGTATTTTTTTTATTTTTTCAATGTTTATCGTTAATGTGGCTTTAGTTGGATTGAAAATGTCACAAAGTCTACTATTTTTATTATATTCTGAATGAGCTATGATTCTTTGTTTGTTGAGGTAGTCAATGTTTTTCATGTCAACATTGTCGTCTTTTTTCTGTGGTTCAATTAATATAGGCGTAGTGTATTTATCTGAACGGTGATAAATATCATTTATCCAGTCGTCTTCATTAGATCCCCAAAGTGAATCAAGCATGTAATTGAAATATATGGTAAAGAAGTCCTCTTTTCTTCTTTTGACTAGTTTATTATCAAATGTCACTTTTGAATATTGGTCACCAATGAATAATAACTCACCTTCTATTTCATAGATTAAAATCTCATTTCTTGATTTTTCATGGTTATGTAGTATTTCTAATGCTTTTCTTAGAAGGTTACTCTTACCATCGCCATTTTTACCGACCACAGCAGATATTTGTATATCATTATTATTAGTAAAAAAGTTGGAAGCAGCAGAGTTGTTTTTCGTTACAGTGAAGCTGTTATTTTCTTTTTCAATTGAATATTTATTAGAAAGAGTGAAGCCACCTTTCAGGTTTCTGTAGTTTTCAACCCAGATGTATATTATTTCCATGAACTGCCTTAAATTTTAAGTTTCCCCTATTGTAGTAAATTATTGTTTATGAAACTAGATTAGTTAGTGTTTTTACCAGAAACTATAGTATATTTTTGTAGCTATATGTTTCATGATTCTTTGTATAAGTTTACTGTCACAGTACGGAAATCTCGTTCGATTAAGGCTTAACACGTTATAGTGATAAATTTCAGAATGACGCGTCTGTCTTTCTCTATTTCGAATGGCCAACACTACATTGCTTTTTTGTAATTTATCTCCTTTGATAGAACCAAGATTAAATGCCTCGTGAAGTAAGGCATTTTTAGGTAGAAAGGTTTTAATCTTATAAATTATTTTCTGCGTTTTTTTAGAACAGTCAAATATTGTTCTAGGCTTGAAATATCTTGGTCAAGTTCATCAATATCAGGGAATGAGCCTGCAGCCTCTTCAGCCATATCGTGCCCATTCATATAGGTACTACACTTGCTCATCGCAGAGTTGATAGTT
The DNA here is from genome assembly GCF_041471145.1 of Vibrio sp. 10N.261.54.A5. Taxonomy (NCBI): domain Bacteria; kingdom Pseudomonadati; phylum Pseudomonadota; class Gammaproteobacteria; order Vibrionales; family Vibrionaceae; genus Vibrio; species Vibrio sp. 10N.261.54.A5. The sequence continues at coordinate 14,762 of NZ_JBFRNU010000054.1, forward strand.
TTTATATCTATTTCATCAATATCTATTAAGTAACGACAGCTTTGGGTTTTTACTTCTCGATTAAAGCGCTCAACGACACCTCTGATCAACCATTCCTCGATCAACCTTTCCCACGTTTCTCGCATTTTCCCATAGATAATGCCAGCTTGGTATTGATAATCTTCAAGTGAATTGTCTGCTGCTTTTCTTGCGCGGATTGCTGCGTCTTTCAGAATCCCTAATCTAGAGTTAGTTTTAAGTGCATCCCAAGGCGGTGTATCTAGTGGGATACCTGTAATATTTCGACCTCGTGTAATCGCTTTGACAATAACTTTGTCTGAAGTTTCTTGTATCATCTTCATAAATGGCAAATCATGCGTGAATACAATAACCTGTCTTGATTCAGACTCTTCTACAATTCTACGTGCAAATTTAAGTCGCCAAACATGGTCAAGCGAGTTAACAGGGTCGTCAAAGATTATCGCAGACTTTCTATTGTCAGTATTGAGTTCGGCAAAGAACCCGGCTAGAGATATGCACTTTTGCTCCCCCTCACTTGCAATGTCCATAATACTTGCTCTGTTATCAGGGAGTTGAATGCTATATTTCTGATTACCTTTAGCTCCTTTTGTTAATGCTGTTAATTCAAAATGCTTGAACCCTAGTTTAGCAAGTTCCATATTAAAGAATTCCTGCATTCTACCTATCGAACTGGAACTACATATTTCATTGTTTAGTCGAGTCAAAGCTGAGGTTGAGGTTGAACGCTTAACTTTATCGTAAGCTTCTCGCTTCTTAGCCTTATCAATTTCACTTATGATTTGTTGCCGCACTAAGGCAATCTTTTCTTTGTCTTCAACTTCAAAAATACGTTGTTGCTTCAATTTGATAGTTGCGGCTTTTTGTTCATCGTCCTGTACAGCTTTTTCAGCCTCTTCTAATCTTCTGATAAGAGTATTTAGCTTTGTGAGAGCAACAATTTCAAGTTCGCCTTCAAGGAATTCGGGCTCGTCTTTGAGCATTTTTGTAACTTTTGAAATCAGCTGTTGTATCAAAGCGTCAAACTGGTTGCCTAATACGTTATCTTTTTCTTTAATTTCGTTGAGAATTGCGTCGTAAGGTGCCGTATTTAAATCGAGAGCTTTCACTTTTTTCAAGTCTACATCCCATGTTTTAGCTGCAAGATCTGCATCTTTTTGTAGCGAACTCCGAAGGTAATCATCGAACGATACGAGACGAACCGCAGTCGAAGCATCAATTTTTTGCAAACATGTTGGGCAGTTCTCTCCCTCTTTAGGTGGAAATGACTTTGATTGCTCCATGCCTTGAATAAAGGTCTTTGCTGCTTGCCACATGGCTAACCAATCTTCCGAGCCTATATTTTCTATTGGGAGCTCTGCGAATGTTTCTTTACTAAGTTTTAGAGCTGTGGACTTGGTATACTCCTTCCTTAGATAGGTGTCTTTGTATTGCTTGATTGATTCAGCAGATAGGCTGTCCACTAGTCTAGTTAGGAAGCTTTGTAGGGGTAATACGCGGGCTTTGCGCTTTATATATCTATCTTTTAACGTTTGAGGGGAATTATTGGTGAGCTCGACAACTTCCTTACGTAACTCTTTAAGTTCTGCAATTTCTTCTACAGTGGCACATAAAGAGTCTACATATTCTGAGTTAAGTTTGGATGTGATTTTCAGCGCGCTAGGAGAGGTTCCAAAATTCATTTGAGGAATAATATTACACGCAGAATACTGAAGCTCTTCGTGCTTAGCTCTTGCAGCAATATAGTTACTCGTTTTTAATAGCTCATCTAGAAGCTTCAATGCAGCTGGTTTGTAATGTAGATTTTCACTCTTAGCTAGATAGTGATTTGAAGACTGTGAATCGAAGACTCGTATTGATTTCAAGCATGAGTTCGCTTCTGATTGCAAACTCCAGGGAACAATTTCATTTTTTCCATTTGACTCAATCTCAATTTCAGCAACAGGTACCCCCACGCTGGCAGAAAATACGTTTTGTCTAATTGTAGGAGCCTCACCACGAGTCAGACAGGCATTCTTCAAGATTTTGGCATAACTAGATTTTCCAGCCCCATTGTTACCGTAGATAACTGTTAATCCTGTGGGCGAGAAAGTTAATTTTTTTTCGGGAGCAAGAGTTGAAATATACTGAGTATTACCAACCGAAAGGATCTTGTTTTCTTGTATTTCAGCGTGGTACCCCGTTGCTTTAGCTTCACCTGTCAACCGTTCATAGTCCGCACCAATCGCCTCTAAGCCAAACTCCATTTTGGCTACTGAATAGGCTGTTTCAAGTTCCTTATCGGTTAACTCTCCCATCTCGATGGCTTGATTTAATGTGTATCTCCACCATGCAGGTTTCGCTTTGCTATTTACTAAGTTGCATATTTTGGTTGCGATTGGCATAGACATTCTCTTCATTAACAAGAATGTTCATTGTATTTCATATGGCTTGTAAGAAGTTTGCTAGATATCAAATAACTATCACGGTTAGAGTTTGTTTAAGCACATTTACTGAAATACGTAACCCAATCTAATGGGAGTTCTTTTATCTTATGAATCATCCTTGACCTGTCTACAACTTCACACTTTATAGTGGCTATATTGATTGAGAGGGGAGCTTTCTGTGTTCCCTCCAAAGTAAGTAGAGAGACACTATGAAACGTTTAATTTTAAACATCACACTCTTGGTATTCATGACGTTTAGTAGCATGAATGCCATGGCTAATGATTCAAAGGTTAAGTACGGTATTGCGATATCTCACGATGGTGAGCAAATTGCGTATGGCAAAAGTGGGAGCGGGGAGAAGGCACTGATCTTCATTCACGGCTGGAGTTTAGACAGCAGGCTGTGGCAAAACCAAGTGAGTGAGTTTTCAAAGCAGTACCAAGTGATCACCATGGACTTAGCAGGGCACGGTAACTCATCGTTCAATCGCGAAGAGTACACCATGGTTGCATTCGCTGAAGACATCAAAGCCGTCATCGAGAAAGAACAACTTGAATCCGTCATCTTAGTCGGCCATTCGATGGCGGGTGGTGTGATTGCAGAAGCGGCTAAACTGATGCCAAAAAGAGTGAAGGGCATTATTGGTGTCGATACATCGCAAAACGTCGCACTAGCGGTATCACAAAGCGACTTAGATGCGATGACCAAACCGTTTGAAGTTGATTTCCAAGCAGGCATTACTATGTTCGTGAAAGACTCGCTACCAAAAGACGTAGACGCGGATTTACTTTACTGGGTAACACAAGACATGGCCTCAGCCCCGCCCGCTATCGCGATAAACCAGTTCCGCCATTATCTAGGCCAATACGTGACAGGCGAAGCATACCACGTGTATGAGAACGTGAATGTGCCAGTCATATTGGTTAACGCTCGCCTATGGCCAACCGATTCAGAAGCGAACAAGAAACACATCAAGGATTACAGCATTTACTACATTGAAGACTCAGGCCACTTCCCAATGCTAGAGCAACCACAGCAGTTCAACTCAACGTTGATGAAAGCGGTGAAGTCAGTGAAGTAGGGCAGTTGTACGTGAGAATAGGCTGATAATCCCCTCCTAACCTCCCCTTGGTTTACATCTCCAATCTCTTGTTGGCAACGATAAAGGGGAGGAACTGAATACCGATCGTGACAAGTGCTGCTATATGTTCAGCGACAAAGAATGTTCTCCCCCTCATTCTTAAATCTCAAGAGATCGGGTCACTCCATTCGAGGGGGAGCTAGAGGGGGAGGCTTTGGCTTACTAGAACCATTCAACACAATATTGATGAAAGCGGTCAAGTCAGTGAAGTAGGGGCGCTGTAGTTGTTAAAAGATGGATGTAATCGGTGATAGATAAAACTAGGCCTCGCGTGTGCGAGGCCTTTTTGTTAGTCGGAGGTTTTGCTAGATACATTTATTCCCAATGTGCGAGCAATGATCGCATCGTTCACTCGTTTATGGTCCCTAAACTTGTGCCGCATAGTTATATAAATGATCCAACAACCACCCTTAGATACGTAATTAGCACCGCTGTTATTAGTAATGGCTGACCGAATCTAGTGGTGCTTTCTACTGATAATAATTTTAACTATGTGTTTAGGACGTCCTGCTATGGCTAAGAAAATAATATTCATTCATGGTCGCGCTCAAAAGCCCGATAAAGCTCCCCTTCAAGCACTCTGGTACGAGGCCATAGAACATGGCTTGCAGCGAGATTGTGGAGACTCAAGTTCGTTACAAGCTTTTAAAGATGTCGATAAACGGTTTGTCTATTACGGTGAACTATCAAACACATTGTTAGATAAACCAACGGAAGACCCTGCAAGTCGTCAGCAAGCGTTGTCTGAACTCAAAAAGTACAAGACAAGCCAGTTCAATAAAACAACGTATAACAAGGTGTCTAAAATTGGTTTTCTAAAAGAGGCGTTAGCAGATACTTTTTCATCGCTCTTTGGAAAGCTGGGTGTGGCTGAGACACTCATTACGAAGGTCGCACCGGACATGGCACACTATTGGAATGAAGATACCTATTTTGGTAGCGATGTCAGGCATAGGCTAATGGTTGAGCTGAAGGAAGCGCTTGATAATCAAGATGATGTGATGATTGTATCGCATAGCCTTGGGTCGATGATCAGTTATGACGTGTTGTGGAAGTTGTCTCATTACGGAGAGTATAGACACGACTATGGTGCGAATAAGAAGGTCAATTTATTGCTTACGCTTGGGTCACCGTTAGGAGATGAAAACGTAAAAGATAGGCTAAAGGGGAGTCGCTTAAAAGATGAGAAGAAGTACCCTTTAAACATTCAGCAATGGATAAACATTTCGGCAGAAGATGATTTTATCTCTCATGACAGCAAAATTAAAAATGACTTTAAGGATATGCTCAAACTGGATCTGATACCCGGTGGAATGAAAGATATCCACCCAATCTATAACCTCAATATTCGCAACGGAAAAAGCAATCCCCATGCTTCTATCGGTTATCTCATTAATCCTAAATTCATCAAAGTATTGGATGAATGGCTCTCGAGTTGATTTGGTTTACCATCGTAAATTGCTTCTCTGCTTGTTCGTTGGAACGAAGATAAAACAAAGCCTCGCGTGTGCGAGGCCTTTTTGTGTTCCGACTAAAACTAGATATTAATCGAGCCTAGCGAAAGCTTGGGATAATCGCTGGAATCCCCGGTAGAAGGCCAACCAACGCCATTACGCCACTTAGCACAATAAACATAGTGCCAGGCAACACCCAGCGGCTCATTTTACTCAGTTCACTACTACGTTCTTTACAACCGACTAAGCCTAAGTTATCCAACAGCATGGTGAGAGCCCAACCAAATGCTGGGTTAACGAGCGCAGAAGAAAATACAACAATCGCTGCTGATTGTGTGGTTTTTCCTTCACGAGTCATTTCCATTCCAGCTTCTAGCAATGGCACAAATACCCCAACAATTAGCGCCACACACAGTACAGGTTGCCAGATAGCTAGATCCATCGGGTAACCCCAAACAGCGGCGATGATACAGAACAGAGCCGTGAGCAAAGCGCCAGCAGGGATAGGGCGTTTAGCAATCGCAGCCGGTACGATATAAGTCCCCCATGAAGACGTAAAGTTAGTACCGCCAAGCAGAGAACCGAACGTTTGACGAATTGAAGCCGTGGTCATGGTGTCGTCAATGTTCATGTGTACTTTTTCGGTACGTTCTGGGTAGCTGATCTTTTGGAATACTTGATGCCCTAAGAAATCTGGCGACCACATCGCCACGGCTAAAATAGCAAACGGCAATACCACCATGAAGTGTTCAATCGTCGGCAGGCCTAGCATCCAACCTGTATCTTCGCCCCACCAATACATAGGGTTCATGTTAGGTAAGCCTGGCTCTGTGTGGAAAGCAAATGGGGCACCCATGGCAAATGCAATCGTACCACCCAACAAGCAGCTAAGAGGTACTGCTAACCAACGTTTGCGGAAGTGTTCCAGTAGCGCGTACAAGATAATGGTGCAAAAGATCACCACAAACGCGATGTGGCTCATACCGATTCCTTCAGCCCAAGCGAAAAGCTTTTTCACTTGAGAGGCGGTTCCAACAAAGCCGAGGTAGAGCAATAAGCCGCCACACACGCCTTTACTGGTGAGGTTGGCCAACATGCTGCCACCTTTACTGATGGCTAAGATGAGGCCAAAAGCGCCAATCAACAGGCCAAACGCCATCGGGTGTCCACCTGCTGCAACCACAATCGGAATCAAAGGGATAAGTGGGCCGTGGGTCCCTGCGAGGTTTGCAGTCGGCAATAAAAAGCCAGAGAAAATAATAATGAAAACAGAGGCGATGAGCAGTTCATAACGAACGTTTTCTAGAATGAAGTCTTCATTTAATCCGAGAGCCCCAGCAAAGGTGGCTGCAATCGCGCCCACCATAACCACTTTACCAATGGTCGCCGCCATCGCTGGGATGGTGTCTTCTATCTCAAATCGATAATCTTTAAACGGCAAATTTGGACGCCAACGCTTAGGCGACATGATTTGCAATTCGTGTTCTAGATACTGTTCTCGGGATTCAAACTCTGAGCTTGGTTTATGTTGTTGTTCATAGGTGAGTTCATCCTCATTGGCTTGAGGCTTCTCTGTTTGTATATGTGCGGACTCTAAAGTAGTGCTCATTTTGATTCCTTTCGTTCACACTCTTAGGTGTGTTATTCCAACAAACGTTGTTGACTCACGGTATGAAGTGCAAACAATGCGTCAACTTATAATTAAAAACTCATTAACATTTAGTTGTTAGTACCTTATACCAAACCAAAAAAAACAAATAGACTCAGTCGGTTAGACATTAGTCGTAGAGTCGGACGACTAGTATTAGACCCTGTAGATAGTATGTGTCTGGTTATTTGTAGTCCCTTAATTTCTCCCACGTTCTGCACTTGATAGTGATAGAATCTCCGCATTAGAGTTATCGAGAAACTAGGTATTTATAAACAATGTTTATCCATCACGTAAATGGCATCGACTGGCTGGTAATTACAGCCTTTGAAGAACTGAAAACTATGTTTATCGAAGATGCAGGCCCAATCCCAGCTTGCTTTTCTACCGCCAGCGAGTTGAGCCTGATTGATCAAGCCAAACGCAGTTATGGATTTTTGCCTAAACTCCGCGGTGTGATCACCGATACCGGCACTTTTCAAAGTAGAGATATTGAAGAAGATTTGAACCCACAGCTTGCGTGTATCGTTGAAGGGGGTGGTCGGGTTTTTATCTATCACGGCGACTACGTGGCTTTTGTCGATGACGAGCAAACCTTCATTACCCGTATGGACTGAGAGTGATTCAGTGAGTTGAGATCGGCGAATTGGTAAATCGGCGAGTTAGCCCACCTAGAATTTAAAACTAAAGGATTAATATGATGGCAAAAACGATCTCATTGGTACTTGGCAGTGGTGGCGCAAGAGGCTTGGTTCACGTTGGAGTCATCCGCTGGTTAATTGAGCATGGCTATCAGATAAAATCCATTTCTGGCTGTTCAATTGGCGCACTTATCGGTGGTGTCTACGCTGCGGGCAAGTTGGATGAATTTGAAGAGTGGGTCACCAGTATCGATCAAGGTGATATGGCGATGTTGTTGGACTTTTCATGGCAGTCGAGTGGTATGTTCAAAGGGGACAAGATCATCGACACTCTGCGTGGACTGATCGGCGAGATTTCAATTGAAGATCTGCCCATCCCTTATACCGCAGTTGCCGCTAACGTCGCCGATGAAAAAGAGGTTTGGCTGCAATCAGGTTCTCTGTTTGATGCCATTCGCGCCTCTATCTCTTTGCCACTGTTCTTGACCCCTCACGTTATCAATGGAGAAGTGCTGATTGATGGCGGCGTTCTTAATCCCGTACCGATTGCGCCTACCTTTGGTGATAATACAGACTTTACACTGGCTGTGAATTTAGGTGGTGAACCTGAAATGGTTAAACAGGAAGTGATACCGGTTTCCCTGCCAACAAAAGAGAGCAACCTGCATGAGAAGGTTGTGCATTTTATCGATAACCTCGGTAGCAGTGTAAAAAGCAAAATGAGCTTCAACTTTGCTTTTTACGATATTGCCAACCAAGCATTTGATGCGATGCAATCGACCATTGCTCGCCAAAAGTTGGCCGCTTACCCCGCCGATATCACGCTTGAGATCCCACGCAATGCTTGTGGCACCCTAGAGTTTGATCGCTCACAAGAGATGATCGACAGAGGCTACCACTTAGCACAGGCTAAACTGGGCAATCGACTTTAATGTATTTGCTGCTGAATGAGGGTAACTATGGAAACTGAACTCAAACTATCTGAACTCAAAGAATTGGTCACAACAAAAGATGTCATCGTGCTCACCAGCATAGAAGAGCCTGCTGTATCTTGGTTGATAGATTGCTATCAAGAGAATGCTGATATCCAAATTATCGAGAACGCACACCAACTAGATACTGAAGCGATTTTGCGGCAATGCAGAAGCAGCCTTAACGAAAGTAAAAAGGTCATCCTTACAGCGCAGTTTCGTAGTCAACTGCCTATCATCAATATCGCTTCACTGTGTAATGAGCAGCGCAAATCATTGATCAATATTGAGCTATCAGGCTGGGATGAAGACAAACGCGTTCCTCATTCTTACAGTAGTTTTTAGCTTATATTTGTTGCTAGGTAACTGCAGTTTTTAGGTAACCGACAGCGTCTCTATAACCAGAGCAGTTCAACACAAGGTTGATCAAAGCGGTTAAGTCAGTGTCCGGAATTTGTTGACCACTACAGGGTGGTTGTATCGAATCAGGAGTAGAAAAGTCTCTTGAGATTTTACTTGTCTAAATTGTGCTTAATTATTTGTTCCACCACACCATTCATCGTCCTTGAGCTAATCTCCGGTTTCAAATACAAGGAATGATACTCAACTCCTGTTCGGTCTATATAGGCTGCTTGTAAGCCAGCGGATAGCGCACCATGAGTGTCCCAATCATGAGTAGCGACAAGACGAAGGTTTTCGACAGGCTCTTTTAAAGTTTCGGCTGCAAAGTTATACACATCTGAATTGGGTTTGAAACTGCCTGTTTCTTCAACGGAAATGACGGTGTCGAAATAATCTTCTAAGCCTGAGTTCTTGATTTGAGAAGTGATGAGATCGAGGGATGAGTTGGAAAAAGCGACGGTTTTAAACCCGTTCTCGCGCAATTTGAGCAAAGACGCTTTGATATCTGTGTGCGGTGGTAGATTGGCAAAAGAAGTTAACAAGGCACCTTTGCTTTCCGCCGTTAAATCACACTTGTACCGTTGTGCAATAGCGTTGAGCGCTGCATTCGCTAATTCAGAAAAAGTAGATTTTACGTTTGTTGCGATGCAAACCGTTGAAGAGTGTAAAAGCTTTGAAAACCAAAGTGATAATGCATCCTCCTTTCCAAACACCGCTTTAAATTTAGGCTGTAATGACTCCAAATTTAAAACCGTTTCGTTTATATCAAACAGTATCACTTCTTTTTTCATGCGAAGAACCCAGATTTAATTGAATTTCATGCTTACATAATCTGCTCTGACGATACGGTTTTCAACCTCGATTTAAGTAACTTGAGCTTTGCTCTCTAATTTGAAAAGGGGGCTGGAATACGTCAGCGACAACCCTTCAACTCAAATCTGGCGTTGCTTCATCGGTATCATGCAACGCCAAATCTGAAATGATTTATTTGGATTATTTAGCTTAATTTGCGGCTTCTATGGTGCCTTTGAAAGTGCTGTCTAAAAAGTCATTGATCTCTTGTGAGTGGTAAATTGAGATGATCTTTTTATACGTTTCATTATTTTTGTCTTCTTCTCGCGCCGCAACAACCATCACTGCTAAAGGTGCGTCTTTTTTCTCTAAGTAAATGCCTTGTTTCTTAGGATCGAGTCCAGCCGACATTACATAGTTCATGGTGATTGCAGCAGCATCTACATCGTCAAGAGAGCGGGGTAACTGCGCGGCATCCACTTCAACAAATCGAATGTTCTTCGGGTTGCTAACAATATCGTTTAAAGATGCGTTGAAACCAGCGTTGTCTTTTAATGAAATCAGCCCGGCATCTTCAAGCAGTAATAGTCCACGCCCGCCATTCGTTGGGTCGTTTGGAATCGCGATTCGTGCGTTATCAGGGATAGAGTCAAGCGAAGTGTACTTGTTAGAGTAAACGCCCATACGCATCAAAATTGAACGTCCGATAGAAACTAACTTGCTATCGTGATTGTCGTTAAAGTTGTCGAGAAATGGCTGATGTTGGTAGCTATTGAGTTGGATACTTCCATCATCTAATGCTGCGTTAGGGGTGATGTAGTCTGAGAATTCAACTAGCTCAATGTTAATCCCTTGCTTTGCTGCTTCTTTGGCGACTGCCTGTACAACTTGTGCATGTGGGCCAACTGTCGCCCCAATCTTGATGACAGCCTCGTCTTTTTTTCCACATCCTGTTACACCGAATACGAAAGCTAATGCCAACAGGGATGCTGTGATTTTTTTGTAGCTGTTCATGATAACTCCATTTAATAAATAAAAGACATGTAGACGTCTAGCTATCTATATTATCTATTTGCGCGATCGGGTCAATAGGTTTGTTTGAAGCGAAGTTACATTGATGAGCGGTTAAGTCAGTGAATCAACGAGGCTTCTGTACGTGAGACTCGACCGACAATCCCCTTCTAACCCCCTTGGTTTACATCTCAAACCTATTGTTGGTAATGGGAAAAGGGAGGAACTGATTACCGACCAACAAAGGCCTCGCGAGTGCGAGGCCTTTTGGGTTTTGTAGGGAATAGGGCAGTCACTCGGAATCTAAAGAAAACGGGTTCAGTAAAGCTAACTATTAAGAAAGCTTTTGGTTAAAGAACTCAAGTGTACGTTTCCAAGCTAACTCTGCTTCTTCTTCAGCATAGCGGCCAGTTGAATCGTTATGGAAGCCATGGTTCACGCCGTCATAGATGTAAGCTGTGTAGTCTGCTTCGTTCTCTTTGAGTTCGGCTTCATAATCTGGCCAAGTCGCATTCACGCGTTTATCGATTCCCGCAAATTGGATGAGCAAGGGGCCTTTTACATTTTTTCTTAAATCTGGTGCGGCAGGAGTACCATAAAATGGAACGCCTGCATCGAGTTGCTCTGGCATGACAGCGGCCAACATATTCACGATATAGCCACCGAAGCAGAAACCGACTGCGCCTAGCTTACCGTTACTTTTTTCATGGGACTTCAAGAAGTTTGCCGCTGCGATAAAGTCTTCTTCGATTTTCTCTTTTGATAGCGACTTCTGCATCGTTCGACCTTCATCATCATTACCTGGATACCCGCCAAGCGAATAGAGTGCATCAGGTGCAAACGCAATAAACCCCGCCGCTGCGAGTCGTCTTGCCACATCCTTTATGTATGGATTGAGGCCTCTATTTTCATGAATGACCAATACAACAGGCGCATTGCCCTCTAACTCTTTGGGTACAACCAAGTAACCATAGCCTTCGCCGTGTCCTTTAGGTGAAGGAAACTTCTCGTAGGTTGCTTTGATGGAAGGGTCATTGAAAGAGACTTGCTCTGCCTGCGCATAATTAGGGATCAGTGCAGAAGTTAGCGTCGTCATAGTTAAGCCAAGTACAGCTAGCCCGGATAGACGAGCCATAAACTCTCTGCGATCAATCAAACCGTGCGCATATTCGTCGTACCAATCAAATGCTTCTTGAGGGATAGAGCGAGCTGGATCTGATTGAGACTCGGTACTTTGATTCATAACTTTTCCTTGTTGTGAGTTGTTTGACCAATCAACTATAGTGGAAATTTCAACATATTTGAACGATCGCTCAATATCTTTTAAGCTATTTGTTATATCAAAGTACAAAAATTAGATGACAGTCAGATAAAACGATCACTTCGAATCGATTCACATCTCTTTGGTTTGTTTTACTGAATCAATCAACACAAGGTTGATATAAGTGATTAAGTCCGTGAAATAGGGTGGTTATGACTATTCGATATTTGAATTTCTTATTGGGGGGGAGGTTCTAGCTTTAAATTGGGCATTTAAGAGTTAAGCCTATTTACCACAGATATGGACAAGTACGTTTCAATGCAAAACGCTTGATTTTACTCTGGTATAATCTTTCCTATAAGAGCAGCCTTAGCGTTATCAGAACCTTCTTTATGAGAGATAAAAATAGATGTTGAAACTTTTGCGTCAGATAAAAAAATGGAAACTTGCCGCGTTTAGTTTACTCATGCTCATTGCCGCTTTTTTTATCTACAACCAGTTCGGGAACCGTATGTCCCGTGTCGACGAGGCAAAATTTCTAATCGGGCAGCTTAATATTGTTTTGGATGCTGCTGAGCAATATTCTCGTGATAATGGTTCTTTGCCTTCCATCACTTCCGATACCGACACGAACTTCGGCTACTTAAACATCAATCACTTAATCGAAAGTCCGGGCTTATCAACATGGAAAGGACCATACCTACCTTATGACGATACATGGATAGGTGGTGATCAGTACATCGACCACCCGGATTATATAGCAACGCAATTACTGCTTAAGGAAAAGGATAGCCAGTGGGCACGAGGAAGCACCGAGACAGGTTGTGAATCGTCATCATCCATTTGCTCTGTTGCGGCTTGTATCTGGTTGGTGCCAACAAAAGTCGCACAAGAAATTAATCACATTGTGGACGGCAGTTCGAGCATAGAAAGCTCGGATACGACAGGAAAAATACGTTACGACAAAGCGTTTGGCGGCGCACTTATCTGTATGATTGGAGATGACTATCCAATGCCATCAGCACAGCTAAATTAAGTCGTTTCTAATTATCTCACTGGCAACTTGGTCTTGGTTTTTACCTGACCGAAGGCGAAGCTGGATTCAATAGAAGCAATATTGGGCAGGCGGGTTAGTTGCTTGCGGATGAACTGCTCGTAGCTTTTGAGCGATTCACTCACCACATGCAATAAGTAGTCGTGATTGCCCGTCATCAGAAAGCACTCTAACACCTCGTCAATCACTTCGATGTGCTGTTCAAAGTCTCGCATGTTCTCTTCAGTCGGCTTTTCAAGTTTCACCAACACAAACACATTAACGGGCAGGCCACACGCTTCTTGGTCAACGCTGGCGTGATAGCCACGAATGATCCCTTGTTTCTCTAATGCTCGAACTCGACGCAAACAAGGAGAGGGCGACAGTGCCACGCGATCAGCCAACTCTTGATTAGTCAGCCGAGCGTTGTTTTGCAGTTCAGCCAGTATTTTCTTGTCGATCTCATCCATTAGCATAATCCATCAATATTGAATTTAGTTTGGCAATATTATTGCTCAAAGTGTATGTCTTACTTCGCAAATAGCAACTTTTAACATCTGCCCAAAACTAAAATTAAAGGAGGTATAACAAAGGACTGAACTATGAACACGTCAACTCAACTTAGCCCGTTGCGTAAAACCACCAAACACGAACAAGCAGAAGCCCTTGCCATTGAGCAAGCAAAGCATTTTGGTATCGACCCAAACAGTGATTACGGCGTCACGCTGATTGAACTGGCGACGACACTGTACCAAGCCAATACCAAGACACACGATCTTTGGGCATTGACGGTTGATGGACTTTCAGAACTCGACAAGAGTGACCGAATCGCTTGGTTTAACGCCAAACGTTTCTTGTCATTCCAGATCGCTAAGATCCTCGACAACCTGCAAAACCCAATGCGCGCCACTTACCAATCTATTGCCACCAATAATGGTAATTTTGCGTCTAAAGGCGCGTATCCTATCTTCGATAATGTTGCCGCTATTTTCTCTGCCAGCCCTGTTATTACACGTACTGCGACGTATTTGTTTGCTTGTACAGAATGGATTGAAGATGCATTCAACGGTAAAGAGCCGCTGCACGATATTTACTCTCGTCTTCTCAATCCTACATCGATTTCACTGGCTAATCACATGGTCGATATTGAGGCAGGCTCTAGAGCCAACGAATACCTCGCATGGAACTTTAACTCGGGTATGGCGGCTATTGATGGGTTGTTGAGCCATTTACTTGGACATGAAGATATAGTCTTAGCTTCACGTAATATCTATGGCGGTTCTTACCAGCTGTTGGAAGATTGGTTTGGCAAACCGTCTAACCTGAATGTTGCAGTAGAGTGGGTGGATGGTTACTCCGGTGATGAGTTCGCGACGCGCCTTGATGAAGTTGCCGACAAATACGCAGACCGTCTCGCTGCGGGTAAGAAAATCTACGTTTACCTAGAGTCACCATGTAACCCACATGGATACGTGTTGGATGTTGCTAGCATCAGTAAAGCTGGTCACTCTCGTGGTTGGGATGTGATTGTTGACTCAACAGTGGGGACTCCATTGCTTCATCCAGTACTAAAACGCGACGATGTGGCGGAAAGACCCGATTATGTCATTCACTCTTACACCAAAGAACTGGCGGGTTCTGGCACCACAACCGCTGGAGTTGTGATTGGCCGCAACGAGACCATGTTTATTCCAAAAGGAGAGGAGGTCACTTTTACCAAGTCCAACGGCGATGAGGTCACCATTCCATGGAACGAAACGCTGTTTTGGAATGTGTACTACATTAAAGGCGCATTCCTAGACGCAGATAAAGCGTTTGAAGTGCTTAATGGCATGAAAACGTATGAGATGCGAGTGGTGCAAAAAACGATTAATACACTGACTCTGGCGAAGATCTTTGATGCTCACCCAGACATCAATGTGTCGTGTCCAGCTTTGCTAGACAGCGATAACTATGAACACTGCCAGAACAACATGTACTTGGGTTTACCAGCGGCGCTTTTTACCATCGATATGGAAGGAAATGGCAATCGTGCACCAATCAATCGAGATGGGTTTAAACAGTTCTTCGACATGCTTGAGCCAGCAATCGGCATGCAAGTGAGCTTAGGGCAAACCAATACCGTGGCCTTGTGCCCAGCACTGACCACGCACTCAGAGCTCAGCGATGAAGCGCTAAATGAAGCAGGCATCAAACCGACGACAATGCGTATCTCTATTGGCTTGGAAGATCCTCGAATGTTCATTGCTCATATTGTCGAGGCGGCTAAATTGTCGATTGACCGCAACCACGTAGATTTCTCATCCAGCTTCCCGAGTGGTGACAATATCGATGAAATCTATATGCAAACTTATATGGATGTACACCAGAAGTTTGTGAAAAGCTTGCCGAAGTTCAGTCAGCTGAGTCAGTAACTTAGGTCAGTAACTTAGCTCAGTAAGAAAAGTTAACAAGATTAGTCAGTTAAAAGGCCGTCAATAAAAAAGCACCCTGCTGACTCAGTAGTCGGTAGGGTGCTTTCTTGATATAGAACCTAGTGACCATATTGGTTTACCAAGTCACTTACTATTTAGGCTGGTGGCCTGTCTTTTTCGCAAGCTCTTGCATAGCTTCGGCAAACGTAGTTGTTCCGCCTTTCGCTTTAACCTGAACCACCTTATATCCTCGGCTTTCTAGCGCTTGACGCTCTTCTAAAACGGCTTTGTCATCTGGTTGACTGCCTTGCACAGGCTGATGAATGTAACACCCTTCTAATTGACCATCTTCGACCAGTTGGTGGTGTTTCAGTGCATTGATATCAAAATTCATAGTAAGTCTTTTCGCTTTAAATGGAGAGTCTCTGTGGCAAAGGCCGCGAGTCTTTATAATTTTATGGTTTGTACAATAGGCATTTTAACCATAAGAAGCTAGCGAAAATTAAGCAATCCAATGGAATGAAGTCGGGTGGTCTTACTTCTTCAATCTCTTATTGAACGCTGGGAAGGAAAGGGGAGGAACTGAATGCGAACGTTTCAATACACCCTTATCTGACCTTTTCGTTCAACCATTGAGCGAAATCGGTACAAATCATCAACCTTTCCAAATGTGGAATCCTCACTTCTTTTATTGGCTCTGTTTTCCATTTGTGAATGGTTATAACCTAGTTTTCGTAGAAAAGAGAATCGAATAAGCCGTGAGCGCGGCGCTTTATAACGAATGAAAACTAGGTACAAGCATGAACGAAAACTTTTATAGATACGCGATTTACACTGTTTTTTCAGCGGCAGCATTGTTCTCCGCTTTTTTAGTCACCTCAGATAATGTTTCCCCTTTTACCACTCAAGCGACTTTGTATCGTAACGTCGCGACCATTGCGCCAGAAGTGTCCGGCGTAATTACCGACGTCATGGTTAGTAATGGCGAGTTGGTTGAAAAAGGTCAACCATTATTTGCTATCGATGCCAGTAGCTACCAATTGAAAGTGGCACAAGCGAAAGCCGAACTGCATCAAGCGCGTGACTCTGATTCAGCGAAATGGCAGCAATTAGCAGCAGCGAAACAAACACAAAGCCAACGAGAATTCGAATATCACAACGCGAAACAGAAACTCGCACGTAACCAAAAACTGCGTAACAAAGGGCTCGCGACGGAACAAGATCTTGATGATGCAATCACCAATACACAAGTTGCGAGTAGTGCGGTTGAAGCTGCGAACGCGGAAGTGAAACGCATTGAGGTTGAGTTATCGACCCAAGACCGCACAGCGGCCATTGAATTGGCAGAAGCAATACTTGCCAGTGCGGAACTGTAGGCCACACTCAAGTCGTCGCGCAAACGGAAGGCGTCGTGACCAACTTGCAATTGCAATCGGGTAGTTATATCACTCAAGGTACTTCATCATTGCTGCTGGTGGACGAAGCTCATGCGTGGATCAGTGCGGACTTCAATGAGAAAGGCATTGATAAGCTAACTAATGGCCGCGAAGTTTTGGTCTCTTTTGATGCGCTACCAGGCAAAAGTCTTTACGGGGGAAGTGAGTAGCCAAGAGCGTGCGATTTACGACACCAATAATGCCAATGGCAAGCTGTCTAGCGTGACTAATGATACGCGTTGGATCCGTGAGCAACAGAAAGTACGTACCCGCATTACAGTTAACGAACTGGATCCTTCGATGATCTCAGGTTCACGAGCGAGTGTGATTGTTGAAAGCGGTAACCCAATAATGCACGTTATTGGCTCTGCTTGGATTCACTTGGTTTCAACATTTCGCTACATCTACTAGTAGGAGATGACGATGTGGACATTTGAAAACACCGCACAGGGTCATTCTCAACGTAATGAAGCGCTGCGTGTCGCACTTACTGTGACGATTTGTATGGTGTTGGGAAAGCTACTAAACCTAGACTCTCCCGTTTATCTGGCGTTGTATCCAACCATCATCATGACCAAGAATAAAGATTACTCTTGGCTTGGTCTGATCCGTACCTTGGCACCCACTTTATTGGCAGCAAGTACAGCGTTGGTGGTGACTGAGGTATTTTCACAGCATCCGTTTGTGGTGTGGACCATCAGCCTGTTCTTCTTCGACTTTATGCGTCGTCGAGCCACTACGCCAGCGAAGAAAGGTAAAATGTTGATGCCAACCTTCAACTGGATTTTGATTGTGGTGTTTGCTCAGCATACCACCATGGATATGCCGATGCGTATTCATGAAATTTTGGTATCCATGTTGATTACCATGGTAGTAGCAAAAACCATGGTGGTTCTGTTCCCTGTTGAGCAAGGAAACAAGCCTCCTGTATTTAAAGAACAGCCTGTCACATTTGAGAGCAGAGCAATTTCACTCGCGTTGATTGGTCTTGGTTTGGCATTCTTGATGATTGTCGACATTATCTCTGCAATGTTCTGCATGGTGCCAGTGATTGCTGCTGCAACCCAAACCACACACAAAAGCTTTATCGACGTGGTTGACCGCCGTTTTCAAACTCAAGTGGGCGGCTGTGCATTCGCCGTGGTGTTCACCTTGTTGATGGCAGGGCATCAATCTACATTCGGTTACTACACCATAGTGTTGGGTTTATTTGCCTTTATGATCACCGCATCAATGGCCAAAGCGAAAGGTTCAGCCAGAGACATTCATGCCGATGCGTTATTGGCGACTATGCTGCCGATTCAGTTGTACATGACCAGTAGCAATTTAGGGTTGGAAAGTACCTTCCTACGCGCTTGGGAGCTGACTGTGACTTTGTTTGTGCTGTGGGCTTTGTGTCATTTTGTTCGTAAGCCTAATGGTGAAGAGCCGGCACTCGTTCGCTAATAATCAAATCCGGCCAACCGATTATGGTCTGATTTGATTGCGCCTTTCATAAAATTAAAAAATGCTTTTACTTTGGCTGAATCTTCTAAATCTTTATGAGTCATCATCCATAGGTCTGTATTTTGGTGCATCACTTCCATATCTACTCTTTGCAGAGTTCCCTTACTGTTACCTAAAAAGCAGGGTAAGTAGGCTAACCCCATCTGATTTTCAGCCGCGATGATCAGGGGCTCAAAAGAGTCGGCTTTCATGACAATTTTGTCTTCCGAAATCAGTTCAGAAACCTGTAGCGAAGCACTGCCTCTATGCATCATTAACCAAGATGCAGACTTTAAGGGGTGCTTACTCTTGAGGCCATTTATATATTCTGGCGATCCGTAAACACCAAAGGCAATTTTACTTAACTTGGTCCCAACTAAATGGGCTGGCAACTCATTTGCCGGGCGAATCGCGATATCTGCATCTAGGTGTGAAATATCCAATTGACGAGATGTGAGGCTGAGTTCTAACTGAATTTTTGGATAAAGCCGATGAAAAGCAGCCAAATGAGTACCCAGAATGAGGCGAGATAACGCATCGGTCGTCGTTATTCTTAGCGTACCTTCTAGCTTCAATTCCTGTCCAAAAACCTTGTGCTCCAATTCTCTTACTGTGGATTCGATAGCGAGAGCTGACTCCAGAAGCTTTTGCCCTTCAACCGTTAGTTTGTATCCGGTAGGAAGTTTATGGAAAATTCGTAATTTGTGACGATACTCAAAGGTGTCAATACGACGTAAAACGGTGCTGTGGTTTACACCAAGTGCTCTTGCCGCGGCCGACAGGGATCCTTCATTCGCCACTGTTAGAACATATTGCAGGTCATCCCATCTTATGTTGTGCATTTGCGCATATCCAACGTGTTCAATTAGTGAGTTTACCAAAAATTTAGCACAGCTATAGTTATCTCAACAAGGCAACAAACAGAACTGAAGTTCAAAGCATGCACTGATGGCACTTTTAATCTCCCACGCATTGAGCTTCAAAATTGACAATCAGGAGAAAGAAAATGTTAAAGAAAAATCTACTTATCGGTCTAGCGAGTCTTCTGGCTTTCTTTCAATTCACTCCAGCCCTTGCAGATGAAACAAAAGCAGTCGATTCAGCAAAGACACTAGAAACGGCTCAAGCATTCTTATGGGCGGCAGGCTCAGGTGATATGGCAAAACTCGAGTCATTAATGGCCGATGATTTTGTCTGGCACAACGAAGGTGACGCCGACATCCCTTGGATCGGTAACTGGGAGTCAAAAGAAAAAGTGCTCAACACTTTCTTTCCTCTATTTGGCGCAGGTTTGAAAGTCACAAGCTGGTCAACAGACTATAGTTTTGTAAACGGCGACCAAGCAGTATTCATGGGCAGCATGAGTGCCATTGCGAATGAATCTGGTGTAGACACGGGTAAATTCAGCTGGGCGGTTCGAGTTCAGGTTGAAGATGGCAAAGTGAAGAGTTGGAACTGGTTTGAGGATAGCTACGCAGTATCTAAAGCTTATCACGCCAAACAGTAACCACAGTGACCAATTAGGTTGTAAAGGCTCGATATGCTGTAGACGTATATCGAGCTTAACTTGGTTTTGAATAGCGACGCGAAGAGCCTATTCAACAATCCGACAGTTAAAAGGACACCTGAGACAATCTAGTTCTGAGTTTCAGTGTACGAGCCAAATAACGTACTTTGGCACTATTAAGTTTGGAGAAACTATCTATGAGCAATAAGCTAGCGAATGCGACTAATCTGTATATGGAAGGTATCCGAGATGGTCATGCATTAGAGGCGGTAACGAAGTACACCGGTCAACGTTATACTCAACATAGCACTGGGGTTCGCAACGGTATTGATGGTTTTGTTGAGTTCTTCGAACCGTTCTTAAAACGCTGCCCTGTTAGAGACATAAAGATCATACGCTCAATCGTAGATGGCCAATTCGTGTTTGTTCAAGCATTCCAAGATATTAATAATGGCGAATATAAGTGGGTGACTACGGATCTATTCGATACCGATAATGACGATAAAATTATTGAACATTGGGATGTGATTTCTGCCTTCGAAGCTCAACCGACGGAAGGGGAAGGTCGACTGCAAGGGCCAATCAATCATACTGACTTAGATAAAACAGAGGAGAATAAGAACCTTATCCGTGATTTTTTATGTGATGTCATGGTACTAGGGCAGAAAGACAAGCTATCAAAGTATCTCCAGCACGAAGAGCTAGCCGTTTATCAAGCCTCAGATGTGAGCCCTTTAGATAGCTATATTGGTGGCTATGACCAAGTGTTCAAGATTGTCGGTCAAGGTAACTTCGTAGCAGCTTACAGCCGAGTTATTGATAATGGTCTCGAGGTTGCGCGTTTTGATCTATTCCGAGTTGAGGGAGGTCAAATTAAAGAGATATGGGTAAACCAAGAGCCCGTGCCACCAAAAGCAGAATGGGTAAATGGCGGGAAGTTCTAGAGTCGCTTTAAGGGGGATAGCTCGGTTATCGGCTTGTGAGAGGTGAGTGTGAAAGACCTTCACTTTCCGCCAAAATAGTTAAGCGAATACGCCGCACACTTTGGCGTATTCGCTATCGGTTCTTCAATGAGTTTGGCTCTTTGAATTCGCCCCAAACAGCTAATTTAACGAACTTAGATAGTCGACTAACGCTTGTTGATCCTGAGTATTTCGCAAGCCTGAGAACCCCATATATGTGCCTGGAATCAGAGTTTTAGGTGATGCAATAAATTGCTTTAGCAAGGGTTCCGTCCAAACCTTATGGCTGCCAGAAAAATCGAGGATGGCTTTAGAGTAGTTGTTATAGCTGTCATCTGAAGCCACTTTACGACCAACAATTGAATTCAAATTGGGAGCAGTGGTCGAGCTGTCTGAATGACACAAGCTACATTGTGAGTAAAGCTGGCGACCTCGCTCTACACTATTTTTCGGTAAGTTTTGATCGCCAACTGCGGTATATTTGTTGCGAATACTGAGTAGAGATTGAGACTGTTCATCTGTTAATGATGCTCGTACTTTGAGCATGGCCATCGCTTGGCTCCAGGTCATGCTGGCTTCAACCTTTCCGACCTCACGACCATATCTGAGTACATTTTCGGTCTCAATCGATTGACCATTTTGTGCGACTTCTAAGTTGCGCATTAGGTTTCCGCGTTGCTCGATAAAACGATTAAACTCATCAATATTACTTTTGGCAGCCTGTTCCAGTACCTTTCGTTGATCTGCAGTGAGTAATGACATTACCTCTTTAGATACTTGGCCTCGTTTAACCCCGTGATTAGAAGCCATTCTTAAGCTTACAAAACCAAAGTGCTGGCTAGGTTTTCCCACTACCTCGAAGTCATTAAACGTTTCACTACCTGTAGACCAGCTTAAGAGGCGAGCTGCGAGGTTGGTTAGCTCTTTTTTGTCATTTTTATTGAGTTTAATCTTTGGCTTAGAGTTACCTTTTGCTAGCTCTTGACCTTTTCCGTTGAGGTGAGCATGTCGAATAGCGTCGAGCTGCTGTTTCTGTTCTTCCGTTAAAGTTTGGATAATCTTGCCAAAGGCTTCAGCGATTATTTCGCCGAGTTGGGCTTCATGCTGACCATAGCGCTGCCCAAGTTCGAGGAATTCTTCTTCCGAGATGCTCTCTCCGATTAATAACCCTTCTAATGCTCTGTTCATGGCAAATCGACTTTTTGCAACTTGCTCAAAAGGAGTTTTTTGTTGTTCAAGCAACGCTAGCAAAGTGTTTCGTTGCTGAGAGTCGAGGACAGACAAAGTTTGCTTGGCAACTTGGCTTCGAGAAAGGCTATGTCCACTTGCCACGCGCAAACCAACAAAACCAAAGTAGTTAGCCATGCGACCAACAGACATATAGTCATTATTAGATGAGCTTCCCGTTAGCCAAGACAATGTTCTTGAAGCGATTGCATCGGTAAGCGCTTTTTCATCGACTTGCTCCCGAGTGATATCACGAATCATGTCGCTATCTTTTGCCATCACTACGGACGACGACGCCAATAATGCTATCGCTAAAACAAACCGAAAAATGCGCATCCTTGCTAACCTTACTTGTTGTGTGTGTTTAACTTCTTGAATCTTAGCCAACATGTTTTGTGATGGAAGAATATTTACACTGTTTTACAACTCGCCTTAACGCTCAACAATGCAATCGCGCCCTTGAGATTTTGCGTCGTAGAGAGCGTTATCCGCTCTTTTAATTAATGAATTCCAGTCATCGTTTATGAGGGCTTGAGTCACTCCAATGCTGACAGTATACGTGCCAGAAGAGAGCTCTTGATTGGAGTTGTGTTTTGCGTGGTTTCTTATTCTTTCAGCTATCTGCATTGCTTGAACTTTATTCGCTCTAGGTAACATGACAACAAACTCTTCTCCACCATAGCGAAAACAGAAATCGCTTGTGCGGCATGTATCTTCAAGAATTTGACCAAAGTGCTTAATCACATCATCTCCCTTGTCATGACCATAGGTATCATTAATTTTTTTGAAGTGATCTAGGTCGGCAATCAGTACAGAAATGTCACTCTCTCGGCCTGGTTGAACAAGCTTGGGTATCAGTTCTGCTAGGCCTCTACGGTTATAAAGGCCGGTTTGTTCATCAGTGATCGATGAACGATAGGTCTGCTTCAACAAACGATCAGTTAAGATCCAAAACACTGAAAATGCGAGGCTAACAATTGTGATTGTCATGATAACGAAAGACAATTTATGAATATCTGATATCAGGTAATAGTTCGAATTCGTTCCTTTGGTATGAGCAAGTACGCCCCTAATTGCCATATAGAGAATGTTGATAAACAGGGTCAGATTCAACAGACACTTTGCTTCTCTGTTATCGTGCTTTTCCCCTGAATAGTTTGCACAGAGGGCTAAGATACATATCGTCACAACGAGAATACTTCGAGCCTCGATCCTAGAAGTAACAGAAGGCGCAATTAGGGCGCTATAAAGGAAGAAGCTAATGCCAAGGTGCGAGTTATTCAGGAGCCTAACCTTAGCTTTGTTATACTTTTATTTTAGATTCTCTAAACCCGATGTATCGACGCCTTTTAAGGTGTCTTTTGCTACTTCATCTAAATCTGTCGTTGTCGATTTTTGAGGATAACCAGCAGCGGCACCTTTACCGATCGCTGTTGCTTCTGCTTGTAGTTTTTTCCCCTCAGATTCACCCGCGATCCAGCCTTGTTTGTAGTCACTGTCTGACTCAAAACGCTTCCCATCTTTTATGTAGTTTTCGAAGCTATTGCCGCTTTCTTGCATGCCGCTATGCCTACCGTCATGAAAGCCCTGTATGTAAGAGGTGTTGTGACCACTCTCAATCAAAGCACTATCACTTGTTCCGCATCCGGACAAAATAAAAACTAATAAGATTAAAAACAGTTTATTCATACTCAAAGCCTCGGAACTCAGTCGTCTAAATGATAAGAATAGACCAAGATCATCTCGCAAAGGCATAACAGCGCTCTAGGCGGGAAAGCTTGTTTGAGAATCATGATATTCAAAACTTGAGAGAGTAGAGTTACTACTGCCTTATTAGATCTAGAACGATAGCAAATCACTGGGTGGTAATTTGCTATCAATTACATAGTGAATATCCGTTGTGCATATTGGTAAGTTCAAGAATTAAGACGAGGTGACTTATTGCTTATTTGAACGGTTAACGATAAAACTCAATATCACGACTGCAATACTAAAGCCCACAACACCAATCCAACCCGCACGTTCAAATACCTGAATTCCCACAAATGAACCAAACGCACCACCGAGATAGTAGCCAAGCATATAGATTCCGTTGATACGACTTTGAGCTTGTGGGTCAATTGAGAATACGCGTACTTGGTTCGATACTTGAGCGCTAAATACCCCAAGGTCGATGAGAATGATACCGACGATCAATCCAGCCAATGTGTCAGCGAAAAGCCCCGATATAATAAAACCAGCAGTAATAATAACTAACGCCATACTGATCATGTTTCGAGAGCCAAACTTGCTCACCAGTGACCCTGAAACTTTTGCTCCAATGACTCCAGCAAGAGCAATAACACCAAACATTCCTGCCTGTTGTGCATTGTAGTTAAACGGAGATTCACTGACATGCAGAGCTAACGTCGCCCACAGCGCATTGAACGAAGCAAACCAAAGCGCGCCAGTTAAAGCGGAAGTACGCAGTGTCGCATGCTGCTTGATTAACGTGGCCATGCTCGCAACCAGTTTAAGGTAAGGTATTTTCGTTGTCGGCGTGTTCGTCGGTAAAAAGGCATACAGCAACACACCAAAGACCATCGCAATAATTGCTGACATCATAAATACCGCGCGCCACCCAAACTGCTCATCGATGAACCCACTGAGTGTACGCGAAAGCAAGATGCCCACAGTTAGGCCTGTCATTAATGTGCCAATGACTTTTCCTTTCGTTTCTGGAGTACTTAGTGACGCTGCAAATGGAATCAGCTGCTGAGTGATGTTGGCACTCAAACCAATCGCAAAACACGCAACAACCAGAGCCACTAAGCTAGATGCAGTAAACGCGACAAAAGATGACAACACCAACATGACAGACAAGATCGCTATTAGGCGTCTGCGGGGTAACGTGTCTCCTAAGGGCGATAAGAATAGCAATGCCACGGCATAACCAATCTGACCGGCAGCTGGCACTGCGCCTAGCTGTTCGCTTGTTAACCCTAGCTCTGCGCCGATCTTAGGTAAGATGGGTTGGTTATAATAAAGGTTTGCAGCAGTTGCCGAGACTGCGCTCGACATCAGTAATAAACGTCCTGTGCTCAACACTTCTGTAGTCAATTTTGACATGGTGACACCTTAACTTTGGTTCATCGTTTTAATGAATGATTTCGATGAGCTAAGTCTAAGGTTAGCGATTGAATAACAAAAATAACCATTTGATTTAAATTCTATACGAATCTGGTATAGATAACTTTCTAAGCCATGTTTTGTTGAATCGCCTCAATTTCACTCTGTACGACAGCAACAAAGACACTGGCTGTAGGGAATAGAGTATGCGAATGGTGTGTCATCACTAATGGCATTTGTACGTCCACAGATTCAAGATTAACAAATACACATCCCTCACTGCGTAAATCACGAATTGCATGCGGTGCGATAGATACACCTAAGCCAGAAGAGACTTGGGTTAACACGGTTTGCATGTTGTTGGGTTGTTTTTTTATATTTGGAGAGAATCCAGATAGGTCACATTGAGTAATGATGGAGTCAAATAATCCTACCGCTTGTTCACGTTCAAATAAGATAAATTGAATCGCCGCAAGCCTCTTCTATTGGCATAGCTCTATATAGTTTGGTTTATTTGAAAGCTAATCTATGAGGTTTAAGACAGTAAGATAGGGTTCAAAAATAGACAGCTTGGTAGTTGATGGAATCAGTACAGAACGAGATTCGACTTAATCCTATCTTCTCGCTGCGATTGTATTCATTGATCGAGTGGTCAAAGCCATAGGCTGTCGACGGGGCCATATATTGAGTTATGCCTTGCTGTGTCGCTGTTATTTCATCATGGCCATGACCGCAGAACACGTCACGAACGCGATATTTTTGAAGCACTTTCATCACATCAGTATCGTTCTCTAGGCGGATCGCTTTCATCCAATCTGCACCGACTGGAATGACAGGGTGGTGAACAACCACGATAGGATCATTGGCCTTTCTCAATTGTTGTTTTAGCTGAGCCATGCCGCGGTTATCAATACGCCCTGAACCAAGTGGGTGGCGGCTGTCTAGCGGCTTGAAGCTTGAGTCTAGGAACACAAACTCTCGTTCACCGATGGTGGCTTTGTCGGTGACATAAATCGTCGAGCCTTTTAGCTCTGTGCGCATTAAGCGAGAGTCATCATGATTACCCGCAATCACGTAAATGGATTGGTCGCTAATGTGTTGCCTAATGAATGCCTCTAATCGAACGTAGTCGCCAGACTTTGGGTTACAACAAATATCACCAGTCAGAAAGATGGTCTTGCATGCCGTGTCTTTGTTGACGTATTCCAGTGCTCTGCGCAGGTTCTCATAGCTGGATTCATCGGAAAGGTGGCAATCACTGATTTGGTACACGGTATTCATTGTTATTGTCCGGTAATTCGATACGTAGAATTAAAAGTGATAGAAAAATGCCTGCTAAATCAGCAGGCATTTATTGGTGTTATTTCGCTTTTGATGCGGCGTGGTGTTCAATCATGAAGGCAATAGCTTCATCGTTTAAACAAGATTTACTCACATATTGGCGCTGTTTACCGATATGCAGGATAAAACCAAGATCGGTCTGCTCAAGTTGGTCGATGTCACTCCACGCGATGGTGTTGGTCGCTTTGTGGTTTTTGTAACTTACTCCGTTAGCGTCACCTTGAAAGACAATTTTGCTGCCTGCGCCTGAGCTGATTTTTTGTCGCCATAACCACCAGGTTCTTTTGCAGTACACACTGAATGCTTCAATCACACTCAAAACAATAAAGAACCAGCCAACATAGCCGTTAGGTAATAGTTCAAATTCCAGTAGAACCACACCAAAAATAAGAAACAGTATTCCTTTTAAGTAGGCTTTTGGAAATTGAGTCGGAAGGCTAGTTTGATCATAACACTCCGCGAAAAACGTCTTGTCGAGTTTGTATTCTGTAGTGAAACCGGGTTCTTTAGACATGTGAGGCTACTTTATGGTTCTCTGTGAATGGGCTGTCAGTGGGCAGGTGTCCCACGCTGCAATTTTGCAACTTGATTATTGTATCGCTTCTCACTGTTTTTATTTAGATATTTTGGCTCTGTTTTGTAAATCGATGATACTTAACGGGTCTATTCTAACTTTAGCTATCAGACTAGTGTAGGGGCATCTTTAAAGTCACCTAAAAAATTGGTGATGGGATGGATAGACCTGTGGAGTCACCCGGTTGTTGGGACTACTGGCATTTTTGGATAAAACTTCGATCTCATTTTGTTGGTTGATGGAGTCTATAGTGATTAGTGTGCTTTATCACTGCTGTTGAGGGTGCTCTAACAGAATAAATATATGAAGCTTGCAAAGTTCATCACTGTTCACTCTGAGAGGCCATGCCCAAAGCGATACCTTGGGCATGGCCTTATTCTATTTCAGTTTTAGGATCAGTACTCGATGAATAATGACACCTGCTTAACGTTAATGAAGAAACTTCTTTCATAGGGAGAAGAGGTAAGAGCAATATCTAGTTTGTTCAACCCAGACACTCTCTTCTCATTTAATGCTTCTAATAGTTTAGAGTTGGTAAACCTAAGCGTTTGACCGGCTTCTACGTTGTTGAATGTAGTAAGTGGATTACTCCATGCTGCACATATTGTAAAAGACTCACAGAACGTGTCGTAATCCAGTGTGTTTGGAGACCAAGTTTGATTAACGATATGCGCAGTCACATTGTTGAATGGAAATTGAAGGGTTGAATCTCCGAAGTCAACAATAAGCGTAGCCTGTTTGATTTTCCCTCGAACCTCACTTAAGTCAAAACTCGCTAGTGTTTCGTAGTCGTATGGGATTGAAGCCCCCGCTCTCAAGTAACCACCGACACGATGTTGCGTGACTTGTGTTGCCGGGGTTGCTTGCCAGTTTTCTCTTTCCAAACCGAATAGGTTAGAGGGGAGGGTCACATTCACTGGCGGACTGAAATCAGAGGCTTGGTATGGTGGAGTTTGACCGAGAACTCCTTGTCGATAGGAGTCAACGCCACTGTAGATTAGCAGTGCGTTCAGTTCATAAGGACCATCGGCTTGCTTAAACGTGTCACCAGGAACGGTAAACTTGATGGTGTTTTCGCCAGCCTCAAGCGGTTCTTGGAAACTCACTAGCTCTAAATACTCTCCGGCTGCACCAACGATATTTACCGAACCTGTGTAAGTTCCACTGCGCGTAACATGGATAGGAAACTCAAAACTCAGCGAATCAATGTAGGTTCCATCTTGCGACATAGTCGGTGTGGTGACTAAACTCCCCGTGACTTCAATCGGTTCGCGGCAACGCTCAAAAGATGCTAAATCAATAAATTCTTCAAACTGAATTCGAGGGGCTGAAATTCGTATGTCATCTTGAGTGATTGCGTAGATGATCGTCGGGTTGGAGGTCAAAGTAGATGCTGAATCAAACGCGCCAAAAATATCTTCAGTTGAGTACTGTAGAGTGACGATTTGCTTCGCAGGTTTGAGTTGCAGACGTTTGCTTGTGTTCAGCTCGTCAATTCCATCGGTGAGGTAACCATGAATGGCAAAATCCCCCGCGGATTTAACATCAAGTTCCAAGCGCTGCTCTAAGGCAATAACACAGCCTTCAGAGGAAAACAGTGGAGCGAGTGAGAGGCTGACAAATTCAATGTCAGAGGGTAGTACGTGGATTTTTTTACTTGTCTGGCGAGTGATAGTTGTTCCATATTCTTCAAAAGACGTTATGCCTTCAATTAGATAATCCCCTTCAGCGGGTGGAACGAAAATATTGCTGTAGACACCATCTTTAGCAATAGCATCGAAATTGACACCCTCATCTTTAAGCGTCAGGCGTGTTTTTATTCCAGCTTCATCAATGATCACTGCGCTGGTTTGGGCACCTGTGATTGGATTCCCTTTGTTTGTCAGTAATGCAGAAACGGGAACTGGTTCACCGACCACAAATTGGTTTGCAGCTATCGCCATGCCAAACGCAATAGGGGATTGGATCGCAACCTGAGCAATAATTACTGTGTTGTAACTTGGGTTTGGAAAATCAACGACGATCTTCCATTCGCCAGGTTCAGGGTTAGTTACTTCAGGCAAAAATAAATAGCTGCCCGGTAGCGGCGGACTTTGTGTGTCACCTGAAAGTATGTTCGCTTGCACATCATTGGATGATGTTGCGACTTGCCCGTTAGGCTTGACTAAATATACGGTTGCATCATCCAACGGCACGATGATTTCTGCTTTTAGGGCTTCCGCTTTGTCGATGGTAAATAGCATTGTGACTTCGTTATCGTTACTAGTCACTGGTTGAGATAGTGTCGTGCTTGTACTCATCCCAACGGGTATTGCATTACTGGCGATAGCCGGTGTGATGAAGGTACAGAAAAGACTGAACACCATCACTAATTGCTTGATGAATTTCATTGTGGCCACTCCTTAGCGCATTGAAATAATTTGTTGTAGAAAGCGTTCAACGTTTTGTCCCGTTTTCATTGTTGAGTGGTTAGCCAATACGTTACCCAATGCATTGGTATAACTTGGGTTAGCGCTTGCCAAGGTCACAACAACATCATTTTCTTGCGGTACTGTTTGAATGGCTTGGTAACTGACTATGGTGATTGGATGAGCTTGTGGTCCATGCACACTTGGCATTGTGACCGATTGAGTTTGAGTATCGAGGTAGGCCGCAGAACTAAAGCTTCTTAGCGCCTGCCAAGCGTTAACGCCTGCCCAACGCGATCCCCATGGGAATAGGCCAACGATATCAGGATCTTTCTCAATAACACCGTCTTGGTTGAGATCGGCATTTGCCCCAATAGAAAATGTATTTGCAATATTGCCGCGAGTACGCATTTGGATCGCGTTTGATGCTGTATCCGTTGTTAGATCACGGATACCAGGCATTTTAGGACCCGCAAACGGAATATTTGGGAGTTGCATGTACTTGCCAGCGTAATTATTTGGATCGGTACTGACGTTACTGTAGATATCGGCGTAGTGGTCCATTTTTATCACCGACAAATCTGCTGCGACGCTACCAAGGTGAGGTGTGGAGAAAGTAGAAAGGGAGGTTATCTCAAAGGAAGGGCTAAGTGCTTTGAGGTTTTGGGTATCTAGCCCGCCTTTACTGTGTGCAATGACGTGAACTTTGTCGGATTTCAACTCATCGAGAAAACCCTGAATTTTGTTGTTCAAGATATTAGCGTTAGTCGCTGTGGTTCCATTTTTGTCAGCAGAGAAACGAGTATAACGAATGCCATAGTCATCAAGTGTAGAAAGCACGCCTGGAGCCGTATCATCATCCCAAGTGTCTGATTGTGCAGCAATGCCATGAGCAAGAATCACAGGAATGGCAACATCAAACTCGATTGAGACCCAATCGACAGACATACACCAGTTGTCTCCCGTATTGCCAGTATCAATATCGACGCGAATCTCATTGTTTTGGCCGAACTTGACATCACTGATATCGACTTGAAGGTTAGTATCCGTCCAACGGTTATCAGCGCCTTGCAGCGTACCTAAAGACTTTCCGTTAAAAGATACGACATCTATTTCTGGAGCAATATTACTGACGTTGGCATTGGAGTCTATGTCGAAGACCGGCATGCTAATCCTTGCGCTAGAACCGAGAACGCCTTTTTGCTGCATATCGCCCAGTTTACTTGGGGCAATTCTCCCGTCACTTTGTAAAACGTTGGGGCTGACAACCATAGGAACAGGTAAAGAGATAAGTAGAGGTCCGCCAGAAGCATAGGTACAACCGGTATCCAGACCAGGACCAGAATTGACAACATAAACGCCGAGTACTTCTTGCGGTGGGGCTATCCCAGAGCTTTGTGAACGCATCGAGAAATTACGCAATTCGTGTGAATCAGGTATATCTTCGGCACTCGCGAAACTCGGAGAAAGTAACAAAACACTGAGCGTGGCGCTCGGAATGTATAGTTTCATTTGTTTACCTTTGAGTATAGGTTATCCAAGAATTTGGTTGAAGAAAGCTCTATCTGTAGTTGTAAGGTAAAGGCTTGGAGTTTGATGTGAAATTTATTGGGTATAATTTCGGCTTGTTACTCAATTGATAAAACTGCTGCTCTATTTTTTTTCAAAATAGGAAGAGTGCGATCGTAGTTTCTGGATTGCGGAAGTTATGTCCTTATTTTCAAAAGGAGGGGGATAGTGCTCTAATATTGTTAGAACAATCTAAGTTAGTTTATGAAAGAGTAGCTAAGAATAGGAAAATCAAAGTTGGATGTAGGTTTGTTACAGAACTACATAGAGCGCGCTGTTCTGAATGGCTGACTACTAACCTAACTGGCTGTGCAAAGTTAGGTTAGTAGAAATTATGTGGCTGTTAATTCAGATTTGAGAGATAAGGGCTAGTGTTTTTTAGTAAAAATGGTAAAGGTCGCAATAAACTGAGGTTTGTTATTACATCGTTCGCTACATAGTGAAAACAGGCGACATACCGCTGTCTTGTCCACTCATTAGCAACAAGCCAATTAAGACAAGCAAAACCCCACCAAAGAGTTGTAAATAATGACCTGCGGCTTTCAGTGTCGCACTGTTACTCTTGCTACCTGCAGCCAAATAGCGTTTTACCAAGTTCTTGCCTGTTAGTGTCATTATAGCAATCGTCGAGGTTGTGAAAGCAGTACCAATCGCCATGGCAAAAGCACTGACAACACCCATCCAATATAGGCCAACCATGTTTGCGAAAAGCAGTACCATGATGGCTCCGGTGCACGGTCTTACGCCAATCGTCACTATAATTCCAGCATATTCTCGGAGCGTTGAGGCTTTGTTGATTGCGTCTGCATCGGCTACATGCTGGTGGCTGCACCCACAGTCGGCATGAGAATGATCTGCATGAGTGTTAGCTGCGGCTTGCATTGTGCTAGTAGCGTCGATTATCGGAGAAGGGGCTGATATTGATGAACGAAGTGCCATTGGCGAACGCGCTGAAATTGTCGCAGCTGTGTCTGTTGCGAGTGTAGTGATGGCTTTCACTTTCAGCTTAGGCTTACGCATAGCGGTGTAGATGTTTTTCAAAGCCTTCCAACATATAAGCGCGCCGACGACCGCGACTAAGGCAAAGCTTAATGAAACAAACATATTCGCTTTGTCATTCACTACTCGCATGGAAGCACTAAAGCCCCACAGCAACACGCTTACTAGTAAGATTGCGACCAATGCTTGTAAAAAAGCGGAGACGACCGTAAGCACTAAACTCGCCTTGGCTTTGGTTGGGTGAGTCGCTAAGTAAGTCGACACGATAACTTTGCCGTGCCCAGGCCCCAAAGAATGAAGCATGCCATAGATAAAGCTGAACCCGATAAGGTAACTGCCTGCGCCCCAAGGGTTGGATTTAGCTTCATAGAGCAGGTCTGCAAGTTCTGAATTGACTTCTCTTTGCCATTGAATGCTAGAGATAACTAACGATGGCCACATGGACCACAGTTGATACGCACCAATAGCAATAAGCACGAACGCGCCAGCACCAATGAGGTAGTGATTGATTTTGGATTGATTTTTCTTCATTTAACAAGAACCTATATCTGAAATCTTTCTGTTAATTAGTTGCCATGCTTAATCAGCTAGACGCTGACTTAAAGGCTGAAACGAACCACTGCGACTAAGAAGCGGGAACCGCCGCACAATGAAGCTCAACCGATTGTGTAAACAGTTGGCCTAGCGTGTTATCTGGATCTGCATCGACAGGTAAAGACATTGCATAACTCATTTGCTCTGGCGTCGGGTTAGGCTCGATTAATTCTAAATGGCATTGTCTTGCTAGTTCAGGTGACAATGTCACGTCGCTGTTGGATAGCCACGACATGTCGACAAAGTAACTAGGGTCAAAAATCAATACGCGAAGCGAGTTTCGTGTCACAGGCTTAGGTTTAGAAAGTGGTAGGTCAAATGTTAGAACCATCTTGGCTTTATCACGCTCAAACTTTGCGTTCTCAACCACCTGATATTTGATGGGCTCTTCACCATCATAAAAGTACGTGAAGTAGTGCTCGTACATCATGTTTTCGATTACAGACGCAGCGAGCTTTTTGAATGTTTCAGTTTCTGTATCGGCAGAGACGTCTTCTCCATCCAACATGTACATCGAGGTCATTGCATCAAAAGACCACTCCATAGAGAGACCGGTGATCATGCCATTCTCTCCCTCAATATGAGTTTTCATCTCTATCCAAGAGTGAGGGTGGGCATATAGATTTGGCGCAAAACACAATAATGCTAGGCCAACAGTCAAGCCCTTGAGAGAGCGAAAGCATGTCGAGAAACGGCTTACATAGCGTGTGGAGAGGCGATTGATGACATCGATTAGAATAAATGGCTGTTTCATGAGAAATGATGGTAATTTAGTGTGATGTTATATTATAACAACCCGATGCGTTGTTCACTTCAAATTATAAGCTTGTTTACATTGAAGCCGACTGCAATTCTTGATTTTCAATCCAACCTATTTTTCCTATAAACATCTTTGATTGGTCCCTAATTCGACATTATTCAGACTAGTGTGTGACGTTGAATAGTCGATTAAGCTCTCGGTTGTGCGAGGCCTTTTTGTAATGGGTTTGAGCTTGGCTCTTGATAACAGGCATTAACAACGCAAAAAATACCCCCAGTAAAAATACTACCCCCTAGTATATATGGTTATTTGAAAGGTAACTGAGATAGGCTGAAGATGACGGTAAGTTTGGGTGCTTGTGATCTTAGTTATCGATCCAGTAAATCTTATTTTTCACATGATAGTTATTGGCATATGCCAATAATGGGGCGTATGCTGAACTCCTGATCATCAATAACAGGAAGTTACTATGTTATACGCAGTACCTTGTCGCGACCTTCATGTTGGCAACCACTTTGCTCGTTCCCCACAGATCGCGATTGTCGATGAACAACGACAGATAAAACAGATTGTTCCTTTGATTGACTCCGACACCTCTTGCAATAAAAAGAAGCAATGGATTTCGGTTCTCCGTTCTTACGATGTGAAATCTGTGGTGGTTCGTTATATTGGTAAGAAGATGCTAGCGCACTTGTTCAATAACGATATTCGAGTCTTGGCATCGACAGGTAAGGCAGAAATCGGGGCTTTGGATTTCGACAATCTACGGGAAGTGACCGATCTCGATTATGGTCGCGAGCCGAGAAATAGTGGGTGTGGCAATAAAACGTGCGGCGAAAACGGGCACAAAAAACAAGCTTCGATTCTAATGGTACAGCCTAATCAGCTGGGTGCTATTCGAGGGTTCCGACAATGACCTTTTTGTTGACGCTATTGGGGTTTGTCGGAGTCGTTACATTGATGGCGATAGGCGTGATTTTTTCGCGCAAGCCAATCAAAGGCAGCTGTGGAGGATTGGCGCAGTTAGATATTGAGCGTGAATGCAATTGCAAGGATGTGTGTGAAGGGCAAAGCAAAAAGCTGTATCAGATTACTGAGCCATCAAGCTAAGTATCGAAGTAAGCATCAGAGTTCTCGCTCACTGAGTTAAATAACTTCTGGCTAACACGTTAATTAACTACTTTGAATCACCAACGCGTGACCATTGACGATGCACTTGGCGACTTTAGCTCGTGCACGCTTGATAATGTTGCCGAACGTTTGGCGAGACACCTGCATTTGTTCAGCGGCTTCAAGCTGGCTCAGGCCTTCTTGATCAGCCAAGCGCAAGGCTTCGAGCTCTTCCAATAGCAATTCTTCTTTATGAAGCTCGTCCATAGGAACACCATTGGGCTTAAAACAAGAGTAAGCCGTACGGGTACACAACTGGCGATGTTTTTTTGGTCGAGCCATATCAATCTCTAGCAATCTAAGGGTAAAGGTAAGTATGAAGGTTTTCATTCCCCACAATCATCGGCGTTGCCAAGTGTGCAGCCAAGGTTTTTTCAACGACAGCGCCATTTTCTTTGAAGCTATTGGCGAGCATGAGACTTTAACTAAGCATGAGGCAGTAGCTAAATATAAAACCAGGGCCAAGATTGTACCAACAGATAAAGCTGAGGGCTACGATGGCATTATGCAGGGTGGCATTGTCACTACACTGCATGACAGCGCGATGTTGCATTGTCTATTTCAGAATGATATCAAGGCGATGACGGTGAGTTTAACCTCTCGTTTTCATCATCCGATTTTGATTGGTCAAGAACTGGAAGTTCGTGCCCAATGGGTGAAAAGTAGACGTAATATCTACTTCCTAGAAAGCCAAATTACTCAGTGCGGAAAGTTATGTTCGTCGGCACAAAGTCAGTTTATGTCAGTTTCTAGCTATCAAACTTAAGCTTGGTATAGCGGTGTTGTTTTATCAGTTATAAAAGTCCAACTACGGTTTCATAATCACTGAAAATAACGTGTACGAAGAAGAGATTAACCGCGCCCTGTTGAAGATTCGTGAGTCACGAAAGTGGCGTAAAATCTTGGTCGATTATTTCGCAGATCAGTAATCGAAATTAGAGGCTTATTCAAAAGCTTTTGGACTTTCGCCGTTACAGTTGATCTGAATCTGAGGCCTTGATCTTTTTGAAGTATTTAAATGCACTCCAAACCGCGTAAGCCGCAACCCCTACAATCAATGCCGAGCGAAGGAGAATAGGCGCATCATGCTCAAGTTGACCAACATGAGGAACAATACTGGCAAACAATCGACTGGTAAAAAGCAGCCCCATTACTAACATAATTACTTTATTCATGTGACCTGCCATTCAATTGAGTACGTTGCACAGAACGAGTTTTAGGGCGGTTAAACGGTTAACACGCCAGACAACGATTCTGATCGAAATAAAATCATGCGCTTCTCAAACGTAACCGTCAACGCGATATCAGCTTAAAGCCAGTAAGCTAAAATTTCGTTTTTGGAAGGGGGCTGTTCTGGTGCTGGAGTTTCGAGTTCGAGACTGTGGGAGGGCTATGACATCTTCCCGTGCAATTGATTTTCCGGATTTAATATTCTGATTTATGATCGCATGCATTCTAGGGGGGACAAATGTCCTCCTTTTTATTTGGAGAGGCGCAATAAAATAGGTGCCACTAAAACAAATAATAAAGGACACATCTATGGACCTATTCGCCCTACTTGATATCAACAATACTTTAGTCAATATCCCAATAGGGGATGGCTACGCAATGAGCTGGATTGAAGCATTCGGCACCGTGTTTGGTTTGTTGTGTATTTGGTTTGCAAGCCAAGAAAAAACCATTAACTACCTGTTCGGATTGCTGAATGTCACCTTATTCGCGGTTATCTTTTTCCAAATTCAGTTATACGGACTATTACTTCTACAACTCTTTTTCTTTTGCGCCAACATTTACGGTTGGTACGCATGGACACGTCCTAATGAGCAAGGTGAAACGCTAGAAGTTCGTTGGTTGAGCCAAAATAAATTAGTAGCAACGGCCGCAGCGTGTGCGATTTCTATTGCTTTGCTAACTATGTACATCGACCCATTCTTTTTTGCGCTAGCAAACATCGCGGTAGATAGCCTGAATCTATTTGGTGCGGATTTAGCGGAGCCAGTGCTTGAACCGGATGCGTTCCCATTCTGGGATGCCACGATGACCATTCTATCTATTGTTGCTCAAGTTCTTATGACACGTAAGTATGTTGAAAACTGGATACTGTGGATTGTGATTAACATTATCAGCGTTGGTATTTATGCGACGCAGGGTGTGTACGCAATGTCTGTTCAATACGCAATCTTAATGTTTATTGCGGCAAACGGTACTCGTGAGTGGGCACGCACAGCTAAACGAAACAGT
Organism: Vibrio sp. 10N.261.54.A5; assembly: GCF_041471145.1. Taxonomy (NCBI): domain Bacteria; kingdom Pseudomonadati; phylum Pseudomonadota; class Gammaproteobacteria; order Vibrionales; family Vibrionaceae; genus Vibrio; species Vibrio sp. 10N.261.54.A5. Next base: position 51,356 of record NZ_JBFRNU010000054.1, read on the forward strand.
GATAAATCGTTAACTCAAGCAACGGCTTCTTAGGAGTGAAGATGGCAAAGCAACCTCATATCTGCGTTGATGAAACGCAAATTGCTCCGTTAGTTATTGTTTGTGGTGAGCCAGATAGAGCGAATCGAATCGCTAACTTGCTTGAACATGCTGAACTGGTCTCTGAAAACCGTGAATATCGAATCTTCACTGGAACTCATCAAGGGAAAGCGATATCAGTTTGCAGCACGGGCATTGGCGCACCTTCAATGATCATTGCGGTAGAAGAACTTAAGTTGTGTGGTGTGACTCATATCATCAGAGTAGGGTCTGCAGGTGCGATGCAGTCACATATCGGGCTTGGTGAGCTAATTATTGCAGAGGGCGCGGTTCGCGATGAGGGTGGTTCTACCGCTTACGTTAAGCCGTCGTATCCCGCCTATGCAAGCTTCTCTCTGCTTAAAGAGCTAGACAAGTTCTTGCAGCAGCAAACAACACCTTACTATTTGGGCACGGTACGCTCACACGACAGTTTTTATACCGATGACGAGAAGGCGCTTTGTCAGTACTGGAATGGCAAAGGCATTTTAGGTGCAGACATGGAAACATCCGCGCTGTTTACCGTGGGACGCTTGAGAGGGCTTAATGTCGCTTCTATCTTGAACAATGTTGTCTTGTACGAACAAGATGTAAAGGAGGGCGTTGGGCAATATGTCGATGAGGCAGAGGTAATGATGCAAGGAGAGCGGCTAGCGTCATTAGCGGCACTGGAAGCATTAATTACTCAATAAGAGCCTGAATAAATGCAAGACGAAAGCGACGGGAGACCGTCGCTTTTTTATTGGGTTCTCTCCTGTGGTTTAAGTGGTTACAATCGTTTGAATATAAACAGCAGTAATGCAATGAGAGAGTAAGTATGAAGATTGCACCATACTCAAGCGGACGCTTTAAAAACTACTTAGAACAAAAAAGCTCTGAATTTAGAGATCTCATCTACCAACACCAAGTTAACTCTCGTTACTTCAATCAAAATGATGAAATCCTACGTCAAGGTGAGCAGCTTCAGTATCTTTATGTAGTGCCCGCTGGAAGAGTCTCTATGAGTATTTCGGCGGCTAATGGTCGACGCTTTCAATTGGGCGAAGTGAATTGTGATTATCATATCTTCGGTGAGATGGAGTTTTTCACGCAGACCCCTTGTCAGTGGAACGTAGTGGCTGATGAACACATGCAAGTTGATGTTATTTGTATCCAGAAACTATCAGAAGCGCTACATGAAAATCCGGAGATGATGTTCTTTTTCGCCTCTGCATTAGCGGAAGATTATCAAGACTCTATGGGCATTTACACTAATCGTCTTTTACACTCAATTACCTACAACATTGCCTACGACTTATTGGTTCAAAGTCAGACAAATACTGTGTTAGGCGGTTTCGATAAAGTGAATCAAGAAGCGGAACGTTTTGGCACATCGAGCAGAGTGTATCGAAGAGCGGTTAAAGACCTATTAGACAAGGGTTTCATCAGAAAAGGAGATCAAGGGTTAGAAATTGTCGATCAGCGAGCACTGCAAGCTTTTATTGACTCCTACGAATAATAAAAGAGCTTGGCACTTACTTAAATGCCAAGCTCGGTTTTTCAATGTTTACTATTAACTACTCGCATCTATTTATGAGCGACTTTCTCTCAGCAACTAGCAACTAGCAACTAGCAACTAGCCCGTAAGTGTCCGCGCACCATTACCGGCGACTAAGTATTAATCCTTAAGCTTTTGCATACATGAGTGTTCTATAACCACCGATTAAGTTGCGTGCTTTAAAGCCGTTGTTGACGAGTTGGCGATAAGCCACGTTACCACGTAACCCGACTTGGCAGTAGATTACAATCTCTTTGTCTTTTGATAGTTCGTCCATGCGGTGACGCAGTTGGTCGACAGGAATGTTGATTGCGCCTTCAATAAAGCCACCATTTTCTAGTTCGCCAGGGTTACGAACATCGAGTAGGAGTTGGTTGTCGCTTAATGTTGCAATCTCATCGAAATGAATAGGTGTCGCGTCACCTTTAATAATATTGTTGGCAACAAATGCGGCTTGGTTAATCACGTCCTTGGCACTCCCGTAAGGTGGTGCATAGGTTAATTCAAGGTGTTGAAGCTGATCAACGGTCATACCTGCACGTTGAGCTACTGCCATAACATCAATGCGTTTATCAACGCCATCTTTACCGACGGCTTGCGCACCTAGTATTTTCCCTGTCTTAGGGGCGAATAACATCTTGAACGAGACAATCTCAGCGCCAGGATAGTAGCTAGCGTGGCTTGCGGTATGCACATAGACTTTTTCATAGTCGACGCCTTCACGCTTCAACTGTTTTTCGTTTTTCCCTGTTGAGGCAACGGCTAGGTCAAAAATCTTACAGATAGCTGTGCCCTGTGTACCTTGATAGATTTCATTGCGTCCGAGCATGTTGTCGGCAGCCATACGACCTTGACGGTTAGCAGGGCCAGCAAGCGGAACTAGAGTTTGTGCACCTGTGACAAAGTCTTTTTCTTCGACCACATCACCCACAGCGTAGATGCTAGGATCGCTAGTCTGCATCATTTCATTGGTGTAGATACCACCTAGTTCGCCAATTTGAAGTCCTGCTTCTTTTGCTAACTTAGTCTCAGGACGCACACCGATAGCCATGATTAAGATATCAGTAGTTAATGACTCGCCATTATTAAGTGTTAATTCTAATTCACCCTCTATGTGTTGGTGCTTCTCGCTCTCGCCTGAATCAAAACTTGCGATGTGTTCGTTAGGTATATATTTCACAGACTCAAGCGCGACGCCGAGTTTTAGGTCGATGCCTTTGTCACGAATCTCCGCATGGGCAAAGCCGGCCATTTCCCGGTCTACTGGCGTCATTACTTGGTCAGCCATCTCAATCAACGAAGTCTTGATCCCAAGCTGATGAAACGCTTCCATCATTTCCAAGCCGATAAAGCCACCGCCAACAACTGTCGCGTGCTCAGGTTTATTCATTTGGATTGTTTCGATGATGCGATCCATATCTGGAATATTGCGTAGTGAATGGGTGAGGGGGTTATCGATTCCTGAGATGGGAGGAACGACGGCACCGGCTCCAGGGCTGAGTAATAAGAAGTCGTAACTCTCGCTGTAGTGATTACCATCAACAAGATTTTTGACTGTAACGGTTTTATTGGTGCGATCAATAGAGGTAACTTCGTTCATCACTCGTGCGTCAACGTTGAAGCGAGCTAAGAAGCTTTCAGGTGTTTGTAACAGAAGCTTGCTTCTATCCTCGATATCGCCACCTATGTGGTATGGCAATCCACAGTTGGCAAAAGAGACGAATGGTCCTCGTTCAAACATTATGATTTCGGCTTCTTCACTAAGACGACGAGCGCGTGCAGCAGCTGAAGCACCTCCAGCTACGCCACCGATGATTACAATTTTAGTCATACGTTTACCTATTACTGTCTCTAAGTTTAACTATACAAATTGCCGAGCATAGAGCTTGTATCTTCTTAATGATCAGTACTGGCTGGTCGCCGGCGATTGAGTAGTTTTCGATATACCTAGATACTATAAAGATGTAAATTAGCATTGTCTAATATTTATTTTGAAGCTATCACCTCGGGATTGAGCGTTTGGTCCAAGGGCTGTGATTAGACTAAAGCACGCTAGTAAAGGTAATACGCGTTAGCGAGTCGAGTACAGGTTAGCCAAATTAACTGTCATGAGCATAATGAACAGGATCACGGATGTGCTGACTGATTACGTTCTTCAGATCTTGTTCATACAGATCTAGCCAGGCATAACGCTCGCGATACAACTTACGCTTTTGACGTTTTAGAGCTTCAAGATCTTTCCTGTTCGGGTTTGTCGGGAGACGATAGAAATAGTTATCATGCACCTGTCCATCGTGCTCTTCCCACAGACTGTCGTATTTAAGGCTGATGTCTTTGTTTTTCTTACCGTAGCGTAATGAGTTCGAGACATGACCAGACTCTTTTACCGCATAGATATTGTCGATACCCAAGTTAATAGCGAGCAGTCGTAGTGTTTCTACCATGAAGGATTTAGGTCTTAAACCGTAAAAAGCTTTGGTGAATGTGCGGCTAAATCCATTGTCATTGGCGCCACCCTGTATACCGCCGATGTAGATGTTGTTGTCGAAAACAGTAAACGAAATGGTATACATTTTTTCGAGTTGAGAGTTGGTCAATGAAATTGTCAGTTCACCTTCTTTTCTCGCGTTTCTTTCGAAGCTGAGATTAACCAGATAAACGTTGTCATCTATCTCAAGTTTTAAAAGATTGAGCCTTTCGTTATAGATTTGGTGTCTAGCTTCTGTTGCGAAGGTGTTTTCAAACCAGTCGTAGTGTTTGGATAAGATATCGGTCTTTTCTTTATTGCTAAAGCCAGTACATAAGTAGGGAGTCACAAATTTAGAAAGGAAGTTGGGTTGCTTGATAAATAATAACTTTCTCTCTTCAGAGTTGAAATTATTACTCATTTTTCGAGTAGCTGAATAATAAAACAGGGCTCGAATAGTAAACTTAACTATCGCTTTGTACTTACCCTTATTTTTATGGGTATTTGCTTCAATCCCCATGCGAACGACATTCATAATCACCTCAAAGAAGAAGGATTGCTCGAACATAGTCGTGTCATGAACCCTTCCAATAATCTCACCAATAACAAGAAAATGATGATAGTGAAAAAGGTGATTTGGGTAAGTATGGATATGTATAGCTATGTAACTCAATCAGTTACTTAGCGTTCAGATTTTGGACAGATGTGTTTGTCGCTTTAGTGGGGAGGGGTATCAATGTTATTTATTAGAGGCGCTTGCTCCTAAATCAAAAATGCCACTACAAATCTGCAGTGGCATTAGAACGATAACAAACTATCACCTTGCTTAAACCTAAACTTTAGTTCTTATATAAACTAAAGTTCTAACAGTTTAGCCAGTTCACGCTCTTCGAGAAGCTCTTCAATGCGTTGACGAGTCTTAGGCGTTTCGGCTTGCGCTTTAGTCGACTTGCCTGCTTTTTTGCTTCGGCTCGTTTTCGCTTTTTCCTTAGTCGTCATCGTAATCTTCCTTGTGTTTTTTGTGTTACAGGTTGCACGTTTCTTTTAGTGCCTTGCCCGCTTTAAATGCTGGCGTCTTTGATGCGGCAATCTGAATCTCTTCTCCGGTTCGCGGGTTACGACCAGTGCGAGCAGCTCGAGAGTTAACTTTAAAGCTACCAAATCCAAGGATCGATACGTCATCACCGTTCGCAAGCGAAGTAGAGATACCTTCAACTAGCGCATTTAGTGCTGTGCCTGCTTGGTCTTTTGAGATGTCTGCAGAAGTCGCGATGTGTTCAACTAATTGAGATTTGTTCATAATCTATATTCCTTATTGAGTACGGCTGGCGTCTACCTTTAGCACCTAGCTTATGGATCTTATCAACAGCAATTGAAATAATGTCAGTGAGCGGGTAGAGCTTTGTAAAGTAACCAACAGAATTGACTATAAAAGCATCTGTCGGTTCAATCAATGCAATTCATTGATTATTATTGGTTTATAGACATGTTGCCCAAATTTACTTGAGAAAAGAGCATTAGGGTTGCCCGTTCGATTCATAATCCAAATCGAAGCTGTCATCTATCACGTGGATAACGAAAGAGTAAAAACAAAGAAGCCCAGCTTAATTGCTGGGCTTCATGTTGTGCTGTCAGAGCGATTTGTTAATTCAGAACTATTTAGTAATAAAAATTTGTTCTGTTTCTAGTGATGTCATCGTGCGAACTTGACGCCAAATGTAGTAGAAAATACCTAACATCATCAGCATGCTTGGGATGGCGATTGCTGGGTAGCTGTAAAGTGTCAGCTTGCCAAGTTCTTCATTAAAGGCAGCGGTGCCAGCAGGGCTAGTCACAATCCAAGTCGCTAGGAAGTAGTTCATAGCTGAAGAAAATGCGAAAGTACTCGCGAATAGGTAGTTGGATGTCATTAGACAACGATCAAACTTTGCTTGGTTACCGAACTGCTTTAGGCGCTCTTCAATAAGAGAGATATTTAACAGGGCCGGTGTGAAGATAACTTTCTGGATAAACGGGTAGCGGGTGAAGGTTGAGCCAAGAACCGCCAAACCAATTAGACCAGGGATTAATGCTTCTTTTAGTGCTAACCAACGAGTGTCTAGCTCAAAGAAACCAATACCGCCCGTCAATAGCACGCTTACAAAGCCGAGCGCAGCGATGAAGTTGAACTTCTTGTTGCGGATCAACTCCATGCCACCGTAAGCAATAGGGAAGGCTAGTGCGACAAGTAATGCTAAGCCTGTTCCGAGAAGCTCATCTCCACTGAACTTCATTAAAATGAATGAAGGAAGAAAGACGTTAAACACGACTTCGAAAAGAGGACTCGATTTTTTGTTTTCTGTGTTACTCATAATTTCTAAATACATTATGTTATGGATTTATTCTCAGGGATTGTTGTTTACCTCGCCCAAGATGTAAAGCCTTAAGGCGTCATGCTGTGTAACGACATGTGACATCAACGACATCTCTGAGCCTATATAACGCTCAATTTAATACTTTGTGAGGGATGTTTATCTGGCCGACTTGGGGAAATCGAGTGGAAATTTTGGTTTAGTTTATTCAAACCTAATTCAGTTTATTGCGTTGTCGCGTACTCTTACTCACATTCACCGCTCTTAAACGATTGATGAATGTGAAATGAGGGAGAATAGAAAGGAAGAGTTATAAGCCCATTATTCGTCGAAAAGTAGGTTAAAGCTCAAAGGGATTTGGTCGGAAATCGCTAATCCACCCACGGTCGCTGAAAGTTTGTTTAGATTCTCTGTAGATATCCCAAAATCAGCGCCGTTGACGATGATTGTCGAAGCTGAGCTAACCATGACAAACCCTGAGGATGGAACCACCACAACTGGGAAGTCGATCGTTTTGGTTACGCCGTGTAAAGTAACTTCCGCTGCTACTGTTGTTCTTTTTGGATCACCAGATAGCATCGACGGTTCAACCTTCCCAGAGATCTTCACTTCAGGAAAAGTCATCGATTCAAAGTAGAGTTCATTCAGTCTCTGGTCACGAATAGCGACTCCGGTGCTCACGCTTTTCAAGTCCAATACTATTGAAAACTGGCCCTCTTCGGTAAGCCTTCCAGACATAGGTTTGATGGATGCGGGCTCGACAACAAACTGCTTTTTAATGGTCGCGAATGTGATGTTCGATAACTTCGGATCTAATGTGTAGCCCGACTCCGCGAAAGATTGAGCGGAGATAACGGTGCATAGGAGGCCGAATGTAGAGATTAGTTTTTTCATAAGTTGTCACCAGATTGATGAATTCACAGGTTTACGTTCTTGAGTCGTACGTTTTTAAAATGACTTTTTGGAAAGAGTGATTGAGAGAAGCTTAGTTCAGCATTCGAAAAATTACCGCAGGAAAAGAAGAGCGTCGCTGTATTACTGGAATCATGATCGACGAAGTGACTTGTTTATTTTTAGTTATGTTATAACACAACTAAAATCACTCTTGCCAAGAATAATTATTCTGTTGGTAAAAGGGGAGCGATGAGCATGTATCAAGGAGACGACGTAATGAATGCCGTGTTAACCAAGCCTTTGGCTACCAATAGCAGCCAGCCACTCAACATTAGTTCAGCTGTGAGTATTCAGGATAAGGCAAATCACAAGCCAAGCTCGAGTGCTTCTGAGCAGCCAACGGTATTAGCGGATATCTACCAAAGTGATATTAATATAGCGGTATGGCAGCGACAGTTTGATGAAGGCTTAACGACGGCAATTAGTGAATTTATCGCCTTGAATCCAAACTTTAGTGAGTCTGTTAGCGTGTCACCTGAAAATGCTTTCGATAAGTTGGAATTTGCCACCGATGGCACCGCCTCTAAAGCGCTGTTAGAAAACATGGCAGAGCTGGTGGATATGTTCTGTTGTTTGTTTGAGCTTGAAGAAGTCGGGTTACGTTTAGCCGTTCTGAATAAAGCGATGTGCCCACGTTTCCATTTTGATCAAGTGCCTTGCCGCTTGGTGACAACTTATCATGGTGTTGCGACTCAATGGTTGCCAAACGACTTAGTCGACCGTTCTAAGCTAGGGCTAGGGGCTAACGGAAAGCCTGATTCTGTTTCAGGCCTGTACAACGACGAATCTGACATCCAGAAAATGGCCAGTGGTGATGTTGCGTTATTAAAAGGGGAGCGTTGGAGTGGCAATGAGAATAGAGGCCTTGTTCACCGTTCACCAGTCACTTCATCTGACGAAACACGATTGCTGTTAACGTTGGACTTTGGTTGATCAACTTTTGACTATTTAGTTCGCAACCTGTTTCTATTCAGACGTTCAACTCATTTAAATACCTTCCTAATGAGCTAACGGCATGGCGCGATCTGTGCTGTTATTATTCTCAAACAGAGACACTCATCAGCTGACCATGTTTAGCACATTAATTCAAAATTTAGAGTTTACCATTCTCTAAATCAATGGGTTACGATGCGTGCACTTACTCACATATATCAATATTTCAGTTCCTCATCGGTTTCTTAATTTATTTTAAAGCGTAAAATATATCCCGCTTGCAAACCGCTTTGGCAATCAATTTGTTCGCCACGGTTTATTACTTCCAAATTATAGGTTTCCTATGTTCAAGAAACTCTCGCTTAAAAATAAGCTGGCGATTTCAGCCAGTATGGCCATTATCCTGGGGGGGATTTTGGTCGAGGCATTGTCTTTTCGTGCTTCACTGCAAAGGTTGGATATTGAAGTTGAACAGCGCTTAGAGGGCGCATCGGCTTCGTACAATCAATATGTATCGGATTGGATCTTATCCAAAGAGCGTGCGCTTACTTCTCTTTCGAAAGAGTCCAAACAAGAAAGCTTGGTGACTCATCTAAAACAGGTTCGTGACTCAGCCTCTTTTGATAATGTCTTCTTGGCATTTCCTGATGGTTCGCAAAAGAACGCGAACGGTGTTGTGTTGCCACCGGGCAATGATGATCCACGCGTATGGGGTTGGTACACCAACGCGGTAGCAAACCCTAGTAAGGTGTTCATGGATAATCCAACGGTTGCAGCTGCAACTGGGGCGAATGTTGTGTCGCTGGGTACTGCCATGCAATTACATGGTCAACAGGTTGTGTTAGGCGCGGATGTTGAAATTACCGACATTCTTAATAGCCTAGAGCAAGTGATTCTTCCGGGTGAAGGTTACATGTTCATCGCGACCAATAAAGGCACGGTTTATACGCACCCTGACACCAAGTTACTGAACAAAAATATCAGCTCACTTGGGTTAGATTTTGCGGACGTACAAAAGGCGCTGACTAGCGGTAAAGACACTTCTATCGAGTTGAATGGTAGCGACTATGTTCTGTACGCACGTGCGATTGATGGAACGAGCCTGATTACTGTGAGCGTTGTTAACCATGACTCTCTGGTTGCGCCACTATTTGATGCAGTGATTGGTCAAGTGTTGGTGACGCTACTTGTGGTGATCGTATGTACTATACTGTTTAACCTGTTGTGTACGATTCTATTCCGCCCGTTGAACCACGTTTCTCAAGCACTGGCGCAAATCGCGAATGGTAGTGGTGATTTAACTCAACGCATTCATGTTGAAAACCAAGATGAAGTGGGCGAGTTGGCTCATAACTTCAATACCTTTGTTGGAAGCTTACAGCAGTTGATTGGCCATATCCGTGGGCAGTCAGAACAGCTAAACAGCCAGTCAGAGCAAAGTGCTCAGCGTGCGAACCGTTCGGTGGATGAGCTTAATCATCAGCAGCAAGAAATCACTATGGTCGCGACGGCCGTAACTGAAATGGCGAGCGCCACGCAAGAGATAGCATCGCATGCCGAGCAAACAGCAAAAGCGGCGCAAGATTCAGCGACAAGCACTAACAGTGGTCACGCTCTGGTTGTGGATACCAAAGGTTCAATCAATAACCTAGCCAATGAAGTTAATGAAGCGGGTAGTGTGATTAGCGAACTTAACAAGCATGCTCAAGATATCTCGACTGTACTCGCAACGATTCAAGGCATTGCAGAGCAAACCAACTTACTTGCTTTGAATGCTGCGATTGAAGCGGCTCGTGCTGGCGAACAAGGTCGTGGCTTTGCTGTGGTTGCTGATGAAGTACGTGTGCTTTCGCAGCGCACTCACTCTTCAACAGAAGAGATCAAATCAACGATTGATATCCTGCAACGCACGACAGCTCAGGCGGTTGAGCTGATGGAGAGCAGTTCTAAGTTGGCAATACATTCAGTAGAAGATGCCGATCGAGCTTCGCATGCGCTTGAAGAGATCAATACTGCAGTTGCTTTGATCAGCGATATGGCGACTCAAATCGCGACGGCTGCTGAAGAGCAAACACATGTGACGGGTGAAATTACCCAGAACGTGACGACCATTAAAGATGTTACCGACCACTTAGTTGTGGGCGCACAGGACAGCTTAACTGAGTCGAACGAACTTAAGAGCCAAGCCGCTGGCTTAAGTGACAAAGTGGCGACTTTTAAGCTTGCTTAACTGGTTCGCTCACTGATGCCTGATCAGTGAGTGCACGTTAAGCAATAAGCCAAAGCGACGTAGATTACGTCGCTTTTTTTGTATTTGTGAGTAATCGAATTCTTTACTAATCTACTTCTGAAAACTCTTTCAGCGCACTCATTGCAGCTTCTGCTTTGTATTTTTGAACGAAGATGTGGTCGTGATAGTAGCCCGCAACCACGTTAGCGCTAATGCCGTAAGAGCCAAGCTTTGTCGCAAACGCCGCCGTTAATCCAACCGCTTCAAGGCTCGAATGTACCGATAAAGTGATAAGGCTAAATACACCGTCGAAGTTTAGCTGAGCTTTGGTCGCAACGTCTTCTTTCAGAACCAGTGTTAAACCTTCTTTCTCACGAAAAGTCGAGATTGGATTGAGCTGAACATAGTCTGCCAATCCCCCGCCTACAGTACAAAAAACATAGCTCCCGTCGATTAATTCTGGTGACATGGATTTCAGTAGAAGGTCTAGGTCGGTAATGGCAGCCATAGTCAGTTTCCCTGCGTGAATAAGCTAATTGATGATGTATGCAGTCACGATAGAAGCAACTGACAGTTAAGTAAAATTAATGATTTTAATTCTGCATCAGTTTTACTAATGGCAAGTTTTCCTCCTTAGTGATGGCATCGTACTTCTACCAACTTGTCGATTGTTCCATCTCGTCAGATAAATGGTCGATAAAGGCTCTTAACAGCGGTGTGACTTGTTTACGCGTTCCATAAATAGCATGAACACCGAGCGTTTTAGGTTGCCATTCAGAAAGCAGTGGCACTAATAGACCATCACGCATCAAGGTTTCCACTGAAGGGAAGGGCAGTAAACAGATACCGTTGCCTTTGAGTGTGGCAGAAAGCAGAACCTCTGAGGTGTTTGCACTGATATTCCCTTTAATCGGAACCGATTCGAGCCCATTGGGGCCATTGAACGTCCAAGCGGTTTTGCCAAAGTAACTGAACGATAAACAGTTGTGGTGCGCTAGATCTTGGGCTTCTGTGGGTGTGCCTTTCTCTTTTAGATATTGAGGCGATGAGCAAATCACGGAGCGGCATTCACCGATCTGCTTCGCGACAATATTGGGCGTCAGTTCGTTGGTTATGCGAATGGCCAAATCGATGCGTGACTCAACCAGGTTGACGGTCTGATCAGTCGAGATAATGTCGATAGAAACCTCTGGCCATTTGGCGATGAAGCGACTAATTGATTCCATCAAGAAGCTATCGACAATCGAGTAGCTCGCAGTAATACGCAGCTGACCTTTTAAATGCTCTCGGTTTTGGTTTCTGATCCCAGCTAGGGATGTTTCCAGTGCCAAAAGTTCTCTGGCGACCTCAAGTGTTTCTTTACCTGCGCTGGTTAAACTCAAGCTTCGTGTTGTTCTGTGAAGCAAGCGTGTGTCCATCCATGTTTCTAACTCACCCAAATAACGAGTGACCTTGGTTCGTGATAGATCAAGGTGCTCTGCCGCTGCGCTCAAACTGCCACGTTCCACTATGGTGACAAAGACATTCATTGCCTCGAGTTTATCCATTGTTTTATTGCCTAGAGAATTAAACCGACCTCAGTATATGTCCGAAAACTGCAATAGTTAAAGTCAATTTGATATCTATTTCATCTAAAAACAATCAAATAAGATATTTGGACATTCAACGAGTTGGCAGGTGTTCAACTCCAAGTATCGGAATAAAGCCATGAATACGTTATCGAAAAACCTGTTATTAAAAAGCATGCTTTTAGGAACCATAAGCCTAGGAACCGTGCTGGCATCAAGTGTTGCTTTAGCTGTGGATCTGAACATCACTCACTATAACCCCGGTGAGAACGCGATATTCCCTGCAAGCTCGGTATTGGTTTCGGGTGAGAAAGAAGTGATTCTATTTGACGCACAATTCAGTGTCGCAGACGGACAAAATTTGGTGGAGCAAATCAAAGCCACAGGCAAAAAATTATCGATGGTTTACATCAGCAGCGGCGACCCAGATTACTACTTTGGTTTGGAACCGATAGTTTCGGCATTTCCTAACGTTAAAGTCGTTGCCAGTGAAGCCGTTGTCGCGCATATCAAACGCACCAAAGATGCAAAGCTTGAATACTGGGGGCCTATATTAGAAGGCAACGCGCCCTCTAAGGTGATTGTTCCAATGGTGATGAACGACACAACATTAAGCATCGAAGGTGAAACCATCGAAGTGAAAGAGATAAATACACACCAAGCTTACCTATGGGTTCCGTCTGAAAAAACGGTGTTTGGTGGCGTGTCGGTGTATAGCGGTGTGCATGTATGGATGGCAGATACTGCATCGAAAGAGATTCGTAGCCAGTGGTCACAATCGTTGGAGCGTATGAAAGCACTAGAGCCAGAGGTTGTAATTCCGGGTCACTATTTAGGTGAAATGCCAACAGGAATAAATGCAGTTCACTTCACGAAGGATTATGTGGCTGATATTGAAAAAGCGTTGGCGAGCAAAAGTAATCCAACATCGGTCGAGATCAGTGATTACATGAAGAAAGCCTACCCGAAATTTGAGGCTACGGAAGGCGATTTAGAACTTGGCGCGAAAGTGCTAAGCGGCGAGATGGCTTGGCACTAGAGTTGATTATCTCGGTTGTGTCCCAGAACAGTCTGAAGATTGTATGCTAGATTTATTGGTGATACACAACTGGAGATATCGATGATCTGGCTTTCAGTGAAAGTACTACAGATTGGACTTGTCTATGGATACAGGAAGTATCAAAAAACGAAAAGAGCTCCAGCTTAGGAGCTCTTTTTTTGTTTCGGAGAGACGACTTTCTATTTCAAGTGAGAAAGAAAATCAACATTTACCCGGTTTACAGTTAGTAGTCAGATTAGCCTAGTAGCCAGATCCGCCCTGCAACTCAATATCACCAATAAGCGAAAGTATGTTGAAAATAGAACCCATTACTCCTCACATCGGCGCTCGTATTCACGAACTAGAGCTTTCTACATGCAGTGCTGATGAACTCGATAAGGTGTATCAGGCACTTATTGCCCATCAAGTGATCTTTCTCGACGGGCAGACTTTGTCTCCAGAACAACACTTGATGATTGCACAGCGCTTTGGAACGTTAGAACCTGCACATCCTTTCTTCCCTCGCGTGGAAAGTGCGCCACAGGTGAGTGTGATTGAAACAACCCGTGGCAATGCGCCAAAGGAAAGTTATTGGCATACCGACTTAACGTGGCGCAGCTTGCCGTCGAAAGCTTCCCTGTTGCATGCTCAACACATTCCAAGCATTGGTGGTGACACTATCTGGTGTTCTATGACTGCGGTTTTTGAATCTCTACATGAAGATATGAAAGCTAAGTTGAGAGGGTTGTCGGCGACTCATTCGCTTGTGGCCTTTGAAGGTATAGAATCAGAAGACATTGATCTCGATTGGCACAAATCCTTGATTAAAACAGCACAGGAGAATCCGCCAGTGGTTCACTCTGTTGTTCAAGTTCATCCTGAAACGGATAAAGAAACGCTCTGTATCAATGAACAGTTTACTCGTTATATCAACGAACTCGACCGCAAAGAGAGTGATGTTTTACTCAGCCAACTGTTTGAAATTGCGAGACGCCCTGAGTTTCAAGTTCGTTTCAAATGGGACAACGGCTCAATGGCGATCTGGGATAACAGGGTAACGCAACATTACGCAGTGATAGATTACGGGGATACTCCAAGAAAAATGCATCGAGTAACAGTGACATAGCGGTAAGCTGAACACAGTTATCAAAAGAACACCGCGCATGCCCATCCCTGAACCAAGCACTCGTACTTAAATTTAAGCGTCAGCAGGGTGCATCATTCATCTACGCTTAATAATAAAAACAAATGCGTTGGTACATATTTGATTGAAACCTCACTGCTCGGACGTGATGTGTAATATAATCGGCGCCAAAATATAAGTATAAAAACCAAATCATAGAATTAATAAACGTCAGGGCTTAGAGAGCAAAGTATTTCGTATGAACGCGATTCGTAAAGTTTACCAGTACGCAGAACCGAATTTAACCCTCGTGGGTTGGATGGGCTTTGTCGGCTTCCCAATTTACTACATTGTGTGGGAGTTTTTGTTCCCGCAACCCTACGAAAACTTAGCGCTTCGCCTGTTTTGCTCGGTATTGTTCTTTGGCATTATATTTCGCAATCGCGTCCCATTTGAATGGCGAAAATACCTTCCGGCTTATTATCAAGTTGCCGTAACTATCTGTTTGCCAGGTTTCTTCTTCTACATGCTGCTAATGAATAATTGGTCCAACGTTTGGGTTATGTCATTCATGTCGGCTATTTTCCTCCATATTTTATTGGTGCACGTGACGAGAGTGATGTTTGCACAAACCTTTGCCGGTATTGGGATTGCTACCTTGTGCGCTTGGATTGCACAAGGCTTCTACCTCGAACTCACAATGGATTGGACGCATGTGCCAATCTTTTTGTTTATCTACTTATTCGGCAACTTGTTCTACTTCCGCAATCAGGTGGAACATGAAAACAAGGTGTCATTGGCGAAGTCTTTTGGTGCGGGTATTGCCCATGAGATGCGAAACCCTCTAAGCGGATTACTTACCTCTATTGATGTCATGCAGTCCATATTGCCGAACCCTAAAAGTGGCGATCAAAAAGGGCAATATGCGTTAAGCAATGAAGAAGTGATTCAGTTGCGTGAAGTGGGCGATGAAGCGATGGAGATCATTCATTCCGGTAACGAAACGATAGATCTGTTACTGACTTCAATTGATGAAAACCGAGTTTCTCGATCTACGTTTAAGAAGCATTCAGCGCAAGCGGTGGTTGAGGATGCGATAGACAGTTTCAATTACAAGCGCTCTGCTGATAAATCAGCAATCTCTTTAGACGTACAGAGTAACTTTGATTTCTTGGGTAGCGACACTTTGTTGAAGTACGTGATGTATAACTTGTTCAAGAACGCATTCCACCATCGCAGCCCTGAAGATTTTCATATTCATGTCACCATGTCTAGTGATGAAGTGGCCAATCAAATAATGGTTACCGATAACGGATCAGGCATCTCAAATGATGTGATTCGACGCATTTTTCAGGACTTTTATACTACTGGCCAATCGGGTAATTACGGCTTAGGTTTGCCATTTTGTCAGAAGGTAATGCGCTCGTTTGGTGGTGAAATTAAATGTCAGTCTGAAGTGGATCAATGGACACAGTTCACGATGACTTTTCCGTCTTTGTCTTCCCATTCGGTGAAAGAAATCAAGAATGAACTGACTAAACTTAAGACTGTGCTAATGGTGAGTGACCAGAAAGTTCTCACCAATAAAATGACTGAGGTAGCCCGTTTTATGGGGTTTGAGCTCACGGTGTTGGATGTAGCATCAGCGCTTAAAAATAAGGAATACCAGTTCGAATTCGACTTGATTTTCGTTGATATGGAGAGCTTGGATTTAAGAGCCAATTGCCTCGATAAGATTGAATCGTTACTTTCGTTCACTGAGGCGCGAATCATTTACTTGTATGAGCGTCATCCTATCAAGCGTGTACGTAACATTTCTTTCGAGCCTATTTGGGTGGAGACACAAGTTTGGCTACTGAATACCAAGGCGACCATCGAACGCTTACTTTTCGACTCCAACTATGTGATGCCATCAGTTTCTGTAAAACCGTTAGAGGCTACCAATAAGCGCACGATCATGGTGGTCGATGACAACGAATCTCTGCGCCGATTTACGGCAATGTTATTGGAAAAGCAGGGTTTTGATGTCGTACAGAAAGAAGATGGGCAACAAGCCTTAGACGCGTTGGATAGCGATGATATTGATTTAATTCTGATGGATATCGAGATGCCAATCATGGACGGTGTTGAAGCTTCTCGTCGAATTCGAAGCGCTAACAAAGCATACTCTTCAGTGCCAATTATTGCTCACACGGGTGACAGCTCGCCAGTCACTTTAGAGAAAATGGAATCGTCAGGCATGTCAGACTTTATCGTCAAACCGGCAGACAAAAACCGACTGTTCGACAAAATTGCTCACTGGATTTGATTTGTTGCACCGTCCGGTTATCCAGCTGAACTAGATAAACAGATAAACAGATAAACAGATGAACACAAGAAAAGAGCTCAGCAATTCGCTGGGCTCTTTTTGTATCGCGACATGATAGCGTCCATTCAGTCCTGCCGTTGGTGTTGGTTATAATATGGTTCGAAAAAGGTTACACGAACTCTAACTCGGGGTGATGGTACGCTTCGTGACAAACCGTGAGCACATGGTCAATGTCTCTTGGCGTCATGTCGGCATTCACTGAAAAACGGATGATGTTTTTGTTCTTGCCAGTAGCAGGGCGGCAGAAAACCGCACCGAACACATCACGTTCTTCTAAGAAGTCACGCACACGCTCCGTGTTTCTTTCATTGCCGCACTCTAGCGCTACAATTTGAGACTCACTGCGGATATTAAAGCCAATTCGCTTTAGCCCCGTAGTCAGCGATTTTGCCCGATTGAATAAGGCTTTTCGTTTGTCTTCCGCACCTTTGATCACCTCCAACGTTTTCTCTAAACGAACCACCTCTTGTGGTAACACCGTCGAGCTAAAAATCGCAGGGTACGCGACAAACGGCAAGGTTCTAGACAGTTGTTTAGGACCAAGGATTGCCCCAGCGCGGTAAGCAAAGGTTTTTGCCAAGCTAACGGTGATGAAGTCGACTTGGTTGGTGAGCCCCAATGCTTGCACTAAGCCTGCACCATTCTCTCCATGTGTACCCAGTGAATGGGATTCATCAACGACGACCGCACAATCAAACTCTTGCGCCATTTCGTAGATGTCGCGTAGTGGGGCAATGGTTCCGATTGTGCTGTAAACAGAGTCGACAACAATGACGCCTGAGCCGTGGCGTTCTAACTGTTTGCGTAGGTGATTCATATTGTTATGCATAAACGGGTGAGCAACTGCGCCGGCAGCCCGAATCCCTTCCCATAGCGACATGTGTGCAAGGAAATCAATATACACAGGTGTGCCCGGTGGGCAGATGGTTTGCAATAGCCCAATATTGGCCGCCCAGCCCGATTGAGAAAGCAAACAGCTCTCCATTCCAACATAGTTCGCAAGCTCAGTTTCGAACGCAGGTTTAGACTGATCATCTTGTAAGAAAATGGCAGACATCACCACGTTGTCATCGTGCTCACAGATCGCCGCTTGATGGGCTTGTTGGATCTGTTTGTTGTGTGACAGCGCTAGGTAATCATTGCTCTGCATCACAACGGCACTGCGCTGGGGGCGTTTACCCAATACCAAATGCTTTTGGCTTTGGTTCTGGGTAATCAGGTCTTGAATATAGAAGTTCAAGCGTTCTTCGATAAAGGAAGGTAGTGGTTTGTTTTTTGTTTTATCACTCATAATAGTTCTCTTCAAATACAGGAAAACGCCAGCGCTGACGGCTGTATATTGACGATAAAAAGTGATGTGTCATTAGCCAAGTTGCATAAATTTGTGGGTGCTTGCAAACTCAGCATTTAAGGGTTTTGAGGCGAGTGGGTTTCCTTACGATTCGGGGCTTTAACCGAATCAAGATAGGAATAATAGCCTTCTTTTTTATGACAAAAGGCTATTAAAATTCGGTGTTCGAAAGGCTTTAAAAAAGCTGATTTTGAAAGGCTACGGGCTGTTAGCTGTGAATGTGGATAAGCTCGATTAAGGCATCCAATTGCTGCTTAGTTTCACCCTCTAACGAATACCCAATATTGATGCGTAAGCAATTACTGTAAAGGTCGAGAGTGCTGAACAGGTGTCCAAGCCTAATATCAATGTTCTTCTCGGTAATGCCCTGAGCAAAGGCTGACTGGTTCAAGCTTGGGATTTGCAGCCAAAGCACCATGCCACCTTGTGGGTTACTTATCTTCACATCTTGAGGAAGGTGCTGAGACAAATAACTTAGGTATTTCTGGCGCAAAGACAAGATCTGAGAGCATCTTCTCCTGACGTGCTTAGCGTATTGACCAGATTCAATAAAGTCAGCAACGGCAAGTTGAGTAGGCAGGGCAACGCCGTAGCTCGCAACTGAGAACTGAGCCTTGTACTCGTTGATAAACCTCCCCGGCAAACACCATCCCAAACGGTAACTCGGTGACAAGCTTTTCGATACTGATCCACACCATAAGACATAGCCGCCTTTGTCATAGTATTTCGCGGGAAGTGGTGTGTGTGAGGAGTAGGACAGTTCAAGATACACATCATCTTCAATGATCGGCACTCGATATTGATTCGCTAATTCGGCAAGCCTTTGTTTTTGACCAGCCGACATATTGATCCCCTGAGGGTTCATATGAGAAGTACAAAAGATCGCGGCATCGACTCGCTTGTTCTTCAAATGCGCTTCCAGTTGTTGCAAGTCGACACCATCATCGAGCGATGGGATTTCTATGATCTGGCGTGACATCTTTCCGAGTAACTCCAGAATTCCGTTGAAACAAGGAGAGCTAATCGCAATGGTGTCGCCTTCTTTGGTACACGATTCAAGTGCAGCTTTTATCGCCGACATGCAGCCAGCCGTAATCACCATCTCTTCAGGTGAAAAGTGCACATCGAGCTTGGCGAAGTGAGTGGATAATGCCTGTCGCAACATCGGCTCACCTTGTGTATCTGGGTAATGGTTGAGCCTACTTCCCATCCGTTTAATAGCGCGACGAAAACTTCGTTCCAATTCAACGATCGACTGCTCATCATTAGTGGTGCTCGAAACCCCTAAAGGCCCATTGATTGAGTTGTGAGTCGATGACGTTTGCTTAACACTCGATATCTTACTCTCAAACTGTACCCACTCAGGCGTTGAGTGAGACGGCTTGTGAGGCGAGACAAAATACCCCGCTTGCGGTCGAGAATGTATCCAGCCTTGTGATTCCAGTTCTTGGTAACAGCTGACCACGGTCGACATGCTGATGGCTTGTTGCTTGGCCAATTGACGCAGCGAAGGCATGCGTCCGCCTTCCGGTCTTTTGCCGGTTTCTATCTCATCGATAAACTGATTGGCTAGCTTTCTGTAGATACTCATTGTCACGACCGTTGTTAACTGTACTGGTTTTTAATGTAAAAATTGTATCTGTACTGGTTTTATTGTTCAAGGGATACTCATTTAAAACAAAGGAGGGGTCAGTATGAAAAGAAATGATTTGTTGTTAGCGGTATTCGTCATGGCGATTTGGGGATTCAACTTCTCGATGATCAAAATGGGTGTGACTAATGTTCATCCGTTGTTGGCAACCGCCGCGCGTTTCTCGCTAGCGGTGATTCCAGTGATATTTTTTGTAGCGAGACCTAATGTCGCTTGGCGCTACTTAGTCAGTTATGGCTTTGTGTTCGGTGTGGGAATTTGGGGTATGGCTTCATGGTCGATCACCGCGGGTTTGTCGTCTGGGCTTTCATCGGTCTTGCTTTCAACCAACGTATTAATCGGCATGGCGGTTGGCGTGTGGGTGTTCAAGGAGAGTGCTTCCGTTCGTAAATTAATGGGTGCGATGCTAGCCATGTGTGCGTTGGCGGTATTGGTATCTGCAGCTACGGGTAATGTCACCGTTAATGGCGTGATCTTGATTATGATTGCGGCGTGCAGTTGGACCTTGATGGGCGTGATTGTTAAGGCATCGAAAACCACTCAAGCTTTTGCGTTCAATGTCTGGGGGATGCTGTTTGCTCCAGTACCATTAGTGTTATTTGCCGTGATGTTACACGGTGACCAAATTATCTGGCAGGGCATCGCACAATGGGATTGGAACACGACGATTGCGGTGCTGTTTCAGGCTTACCCAACCACGCTATTTGGTTATTGGGTATGGAATAAGCTGCTAATCCAATACCCTTTAAGTACGACCGCACCGTTAACCTTGTTAGTGCCTATCTTCGCATTGATTAGCGGTTACTTTATGTATGATGAGGTGCTGTCTGTGGCTCAGGTTGTTGCATCAATACTGTTTCTTGTCGGAATTGGTTTGATTGTGAAACCTGCGAATGTAACGAATACCAAAGCGACACAAACACTTGCCAAGCAAAAGTGATTGAAGAAAGCTGATATTGCATGAGCAGCTTTGAATGACAAATAAGACCTCGCACTTGTGAGGTCTTATTCTATGTCGAAGAAGTGAAGTTATTTAAATAACCAACTTACTAAGCAATCAACTAACCATACACGCAAGTAACTGGCTCTCAAGATCATCGTCTATTTCTAGACCGATCATTTCTATTCTGATTTCGATACACTCATCGAGTTCTGATTCCGTCAAGCCATCCTCTGTTAAGTTGTAACCGAAAACCTCAAAAGAACATAGGCTTTTATAAGTGAATTCGAATTAAATTCTGAAATGATACAAATTTTATATTTAATAACGCTTATTTAGTAACCTCTGTTGAGTCCCATATCAAATCAAGTGGCTGATTTTATTGGGTATCGGAGAAAAGTCTCAAAAATTATTATTTAGTTCGCTAAAGTTTTAAATTCTATTAATGGTTGTTTGTATGGAATATAACGCCATTTCGTTACTGTTGAGTAGATGGTTTTTAGCTATATATGTGAAATTTGAAGCGAGTTATCTTTCTGATTTGAAAGAATAATTAAATAGTTAAGATAAAAAAGTTGGCGAAAATCAGAAGCTTGGCATACACTTTCCTAGTAAATGACCTTATCTCATTGATTGAATAGGGTAAATGCTTTGGCGCTACTGGCGATGGTAGCAATGTTTAACATAGCTTTGAGGAAAGTTTTATGGCACTCACGAAGGCCGATTTGGCTGAGAACCTGTTTGAGACACTCGGATACAGCAAGCGGGATGCCAAGGAAACGGTGGAAGTGTTTTTCGAAGAAGTTCGTAAAGCGCTCGAAAATGGCGAACAGGTAAAACTGTCTGGTTTTGGTAATTTTGATCTTCGCGAGAAAAACGAGCGACCTGGTCGTAACCCGAAAACTGGTGAAGACATTCCAATTTCTGCTCGACGTGTTGTTACTTTTAGACCGGGACAAAAACTAAAGGCCCGTGTCGAAAATATTAAAATCGAGAAGTAGCCAAGCAATAGACCATGCCTAGCGTGGTCTTTTTGTATCTGCATAGAGTTTAAGCTAAACGCATTTCTTTAATTTTTAGTAACCTTTCTCAAACTCCATCTATTTACTGTCCGGTAAGAACTTGCTTTAGATGCGAAAACAGAGGCTAGGCCTCTGACTTTGAATCTTCACTCTAAAGGGCTTGTTGAACCTTACTTGCGATGTCTTCAGACACCCAAGGCTTCCATACCTGTGGTGAGCTTTCTAGAAAGTAATACATGGCTTCTTCGGCGTCGGCTTGGTTGTCTTCCATCCAGGCCAGCAACTCACTCATTTGTTTATTGGTAAAACCACGCTTTTCAAAGTATTGGTAGGCAAGAGGTTCGTTATTAGCAAAGGCTTCTGTGGTGATTGTGTGAACCGGTGCTGGTGGATACATGGTCACTTTAGGAGATTCACAATCAGGTTGTGTCGTACAGTTACGGAATTCCTCAATGTCAGTACCACTTCCGAAATCAACCTTCACCATTTCATACTTACCTAGCACAGGCGTAGGCGACCAGTAATATCCAAACCATGCTTTTTTGCGTTCGTAAGCTTTCGCTATCGTACCTGCTAAAGCGGCGCCTGAGCCGGGATCAACCATTTCAAAATTGTGATCTTCTAACTTAAGCGCATCGAACAGGTGACCGGAGGTAATCTGACAAGTCCAACCCGCAGGGCAGCTATAAAACGCAAACTTCTCATCATCTTCTGGGTGTTCAAACAGCTTTGCGTTTTTAATCACACCTTCAATGGTTGTAAGCTCTGGGTACTGTTCAACAAGGTAGTTTGGTACCCAGAAACCTTCTTCACCGCCGTTGACCAAAGACTTGCCCGCGTAACGTAGACGCTTATCCGCAACACCCTTATCCAACGCTTCTTTGATGCCATTAGTCCAAAGCTCTGGCGCAACATCAGGTTGACCTTTTTCAATCATTGACGTGCCCGTAGGGACGCTATCACCGGGGATTAAGTCCGCTTCACAGCCGTAGCCGTTATTCAAAATGAATTGGTCGACATGAGCAATAGGCTCGCCGAGTTCCAGTTCATGTCTGCAATGGTGATCTTTCCGCATTCGTCAGCACTAGCGTGTACAGAAAACGCAGCAAGTAGCGCGATGGAAAGCATGGATTTGTTATTCTGCATTGACGTAATTCCTTTTCTTGTCAGAAGCTTATTCGCTATAGAAACAGAAATGTTCGACGGAGAAAAGAGACTGAGATCTAAATTTAAACGATCTGATTATTTGGGATAGGAAGTGGAGAGGCTACTCAACAAGTACTAAAAAGGGCTGCGAGTGCAGCCCTTGTGATGTTTATTGGAATAGCCTATCTATGTGTTAAGCCGCTTTAATGTGCGTTGTAATGTACGGTTGCCATGCTTGTTGGTAAAGCTCTAAAGATTGGCGTCGTAGGCTATTGATTTGTGCCGCTTCGATATCGTTGATTGGGCGATGTTCTGCAATTGCGTGACGCTCAATACCTTGGATAATTTCGTACAGCTCGTGCTCAGGACCACTTTTCACATCAGCAATCGCTTTTAAGTGAAGTTGAACCTCTGCAATGATGTTGGTTTTAGGCAAACGAACCAACAAGTTAAGGTCACGGTAACCAGAGTCAGCCGGCGATTTAAACTTATTTTTCAGCTTAACAACGTCTGCTTCACGGCTTAGCGCTTCGTAAACTTCAACCAAGCTCTCTACATCGTTCGCGATGATAGTTGCACGGGCTAAGTCGGTAATTTTTGTCACATCACCATCAAGCTCAAGGGCGATTTTTTCTTCTGCGCGAGCTTGAGATTTAACGCCAGCAAATAGCGCTTCAGAATTGGTGAGTAGGGCAGTACTTTTACAGATAGTTTCTAGTTCAGCTTGGCCTTGATGCGCTTTGCTGTACAAAATATCGAAGTCGGTGTAAGGCTGAGTCGGGCGTGAGTCGAAGGCTTTGATGCCGTAAAGGCCGCTCAAACTATGACGGAATACGTTTGAAGATACTTGGTTTTGCGCAGGAGTGCGCGTTTGATCTGTTGAACTTGTTGAAACAGGTGCTGCTGCGAATGCAGGCGCTCGGCTCAATACCAAAAGCATTAGGGCCGTCGTACGGAGAAATACACTCATTCAAACTCCAAAATACAAGGTTACAAAAAACGGGTAGTCAAAAGGGGTAACCAGTAACGCACAAGAGTAAAAACAGCTTAACTAATTTCACTACATATTAAATGAGGCTAGCTAAGACAGAAACCAATTCTAACGTTTAATATTGCTTTAAAATGTGAAGATATAGCCAAATAACCCAACCGTTAGTTCCGCAATTATCAGAACTTTGAACTTAGCCAGTTTCTGATTTTATCGAAATCAATTTAGTACTTTAAACCAAGCTAAGGTTGCTCTTACCTCTCTATACTGTACCCTTGCATTATGACTGTTTAACATGAACGAAAGATGAATAATCCTGAATTTTGGCACAATAAATGGGCAGCCAACCAAATTGGTTTCCACCTCGAAGATGTAAACCCACTTCTGATTAAATTTTGGGAAAAGACTGAGCCTAGCTACGAGAAGAGTGTGTTTGTTCCACTTTGTGGCAAAAGTGAAGATCTGATTTGGCTAGCTTCAAAGCATGAAGATGTTCAAGGTGTCGAGTTAAGCCAGATTGCGGTTCGCGCATTTTTTGCAGAGCACCTTTATACCCCGACTGTGACTCAAATTAGCGGTCAGCACGAGCTCTACCAATTCGATGAACTGAACATCTACACGGGCGATTACTTTTCAGCGCCAATCCAACCTGTCGATACCATTTATGATCGCGCGTCTTTAGTCGCATTGCCTGAAGAGATGCGAGTGCAGTATGTCGAGCGTTTGAAACAACTACTGAAACCGGGTGGTAAGATTCTTTTGGTAACACTGGATTACGACCAAAACGAAATGGCTGGGCCTCCGTTTAGCGTACCTAAGTTAGAGATTGCTCAATTGTTTGCAGGATACAAAATTACATTGTTGAATCAAGATATAGCGAACGATGAACATCCGAAGATTGCTAAGAAAGGCTTGTCTCGCTTCTGTGAAGAAGTGTATTTGATTGAGTCAGACGCTTAAGTTCAGTCTGCTTAGTTAAGCGAACAGATAACACCAACAAAAAGACGGGCTCGATAGCCCGTCTTTTTATGGTTCAGATTTGAACTCGTGATTGTTCAGAATTGAATAGCAGGTTAGTAAATCACTTTTACTTTTGACGCGCTCTCAATTGCATCTTCAATCGCTGTCTCAGTGCTGTTGCGACGAGTAAGCGCCACACCAAGACGACGGCGACCATCGATATCAGGCTTACCAAACAAGCGAACTTGCGTTTGTGGTGCGTCTAGCGCTTCTGCAAGGCCTTCAAAGCGGATATTCGTTGATGTGCCTTGACCAAGGATTACGGCAGAGGCACAAGGGCCATACTGAGTAATTGATTTGATCGGCATACCTGTAAATGCGCGTACGTGTAGTGCAAATTCCGATGAGTCTTGAGACATCAGAGTAACCAAGCCAGTATCATGTGGGCGAGGGGAGACTTCATTGAAGATCACGTGGTCGCCTTTAACGAACAGTTCAACACCAAAGATGCCGTGACCGCCTAATGCGTTAACCACTTGCTCTGCCGTGTATTGCGCCGCTTTAAGTGCGTTGTCAGACATGACCTGTGGCTGCCATGATTCACGGTAATCACCGTCTTCTTGACGGTGACCGATAGGTGCACAGAAGTGAACACCGTCGACAGCACGAACGGTTAGAAGCGTGATTTCGTAATCAAAGTCGATGAAGCCTTCAACGATTACACGACCCGCGCCAGTACGGCCACCTTCTTGTGCGTAGTCCCAAGATTTCTGGATATCTTCTTCGGTTTTGATAACGCTTTGGCCTTTGCCTGAAGAACTCATTACCGGCTTAACAACGCAAGGCATACCTACGAACTCAACAGCAGCGGCGAAATCTTCAAAAGTGTCTGCAAAGCGGTAAGGCGAAGTGCTTAGTTTTAACTCTTCAGCGGCTAAACGACGAATGCCTTCACGGTTCATGGTTAGCTTGGTTGCATTAGCCGTTGGAACGACATTCAAGCCTTGTGCTTCAAGTTCAACTAACTTGCTAGTGGCAATAGCTTCAATTTCAGGAACCACATAATCTGGTTTTTCTAGCTCAATGATAGCTTGTAGCGCATCACCATCTAACATGTCTAATACATGGCTACGGTGCGCAACTTGCATTGCCGGTGCGTCTGCATAACGGTCACAAGCAATAACTTCTAAACCTAAACGTTGGCACTCGATGGCAACTTCTTTTCCGAGTTCACCCGAACCTAATAGAAGTACACGAGTAGCATTTTCACGAGTAGCAGTACCAAACATAGAAATTCCTTCCGATCTTTTGAACGATTGATTGAAAACGGGGTGATCATACTTATTTCAATGATAAAAGCAAACGTTTGCGCAAGTTGTTGCTTTAATTACAGGCATAAAAAAAGCAGCCCTGTTAAATAGGGCTGCTTATTTAAATTTTTGTTAATCAGATGTACTTAGATTGCTAAGTAAGTCACTGGAATGTCGGGATTAATCGCTTCTAATGTAGATTGCGTATCCGCTAGGTGACTGATGCTACCTTCTGCGATTTCAACCAAAGCAGCACTTTCAATTTGTTCGAAATCGAAGCCAGCCAGTTTAAGTTGAATTAACGCGACTTGCAGAGGTGGTAGGCTCGGGTTGAACGCTGCATTTTCAGCGTAAGCTCCCGTAAAAATTTCACCTGACGTCAGTTGTAGTGAAACACCACTTAGGTTTTTGGTGTAAGGAGCATGGCTGCGGTTTAGTGCTGCTAGCGCTTCTACAACAATAGGCGTTGTTTCTTCGGTCGTGTATTTATGATCAAGTTTTGTCATTAAGCCAGTTGTTACACCTAAATCAGCAGGGCCGAACGAGTCTGGCAGATACTCTTGCAGAGACATTTCATCACGTTGTGGCAGCTGAACTTTAAGTTCTTTTGCTGTTGTCAGTTCGTTCATGAATTGACGACAGTGACCACAAGGACTGAAGTTTATGGTGATATCTGAGATACCTAGTTCGCCTTTCATCCAAGCGTGGCTGATTGCAGATTGCTCAGCGTGAACGGTTTGACCAAGTTGAGCACCAGCGATTTCAAGGTTTGCACCAAAATACAGAGTACCAGACAAACCACGCACGATTGCACCAACATAAAAGTCAGATAACGGAGCGTAAGAATACGCTGCGGCAAAAGGAAGTAGCGCAATACGTAGCTCGTCATCCGCTAGACCACTTGCTTGCAGTAGGCTAGCAAATTGTTCTGGAGACAATGTCGCGTCAAAGTTGTCTGCTAATACGATGTCACTCAAAAGCGCTTTCATTGATGATGGAGCACTTTCCAGCGCCAGGGTAATACGACTGTTCATGTTGAATCCTTAATTGACCTTAGGCTTTAAGTTTATGCATTACTCAGGAATTTTCTGTGATAAAGATCACTATTGAATTGTTGTTGTTACATTGGCTTGCATAATTAGAGTGAGGTCACACTTGAAATCGATTACAAGAGCCATTTATACAGCTGATATCGCACTTATTGCTCGTAAAAGACCGTGACTTGACTGCTATTGCTAAATAAATGCGAATAAAAAGCCCAAACAGACACTGTAATAAACAGCATTCTGGTTGGGCTGAATCGCGTAGTGATCGTTTAGGTTAAGAGTAGAACCAAACCACGAGCGAAAATATACTCGGTGCGATGATTGAGGTAATGACGCCACAAAGCACAAGAGCCAAAGAACTGAATGCTGCATCTTCCTGATTCTTTTCCGCACAAGTCGCGGTGCCTAAAGCGTGAGACACGGTACCCATGGTTAAACCACGGGCGATCGGGCTCTTAATACCAATGAGGTTGTAGATTGGGTAAGCAAAAATTGCCCCAAATAGACCCACAATCAATACCAGTATTGCCGCAATCGCTGCTTCACCACCTAAATGGCTCGATACTTCCATTGCAATTGGCGTGGTGACTGATTTGCCTAACAAGCTCGCAATCAAAGTTAAGTCCGCTTTAAATGCTACTGCGATCACTGCCGTTGTTGTCATCGACATCACACTGCCTAGCGTGCACGCAAAGGTAATGATGCGCCAGTTAGCTCTGATTTGAGGTAGCTGCTCATAAAGTGGGTAAGCAAGTGCAACAACCGCAGGCTGCAGCATGTAGGTAATCCAAGTGTTGTCAGCATAGTAAGTCTCAAACGGTACTCTAAAGAACGTGAGAATCGGAATGATGATACCAATGCTGATAAGCAGGGGGTTACACAGCGGCGAGCTTACTTTTTGACTTACCCAGCGAGCAAATAGGAATACCACGATGGTGAGTAGAATCCACATGATCAGTTACCTCTCGAAAGCAAGCGGTCTAAGAACCATGATAAGGATACTAACACCAATAATGTGCCACCAACGGCGCTCGCCATAATTGGCAATGCGTTCGCGATGAGCATGTCGAAGTGATCCATCAACCCAACACTGATCGGAACAAACAGTAAGATCATTAGGCGGATAATCAAGCTTGCGCCGGGTTGTACCCAGTGCGAAGGAACAATACCAATCACCATGGCGGCAAACAGAATCAACATGCCAAAAATACTGCCTGGAATTGAGGTATCCAAAAAGTGCTGTAACGCGTTACCTGCTGTAAGTGCACCTATGATTAAGGTGAAGGAGATTAAGCAGTAAACCAGTTGGATCAATCTTTCTTTCAAAGTGTTACGTCTCTTGATAATGGAATTAGCTAGCTAACTTTTCTACGTACTGATAAACCGCCTTCAAGATAGCCATTTTCTTCTCGTCGCTTTCATGTTCGTGCGCGAGGTTTTCAAGGTTGAGCATGTACTCTTCTAAACGGCACTCATAAAACTCACGACAATGGTTCGCCCATTTCAATTGCTCAGCTTCGTCGAGCGTCCATGGGAAGTTACGCGCACGGTAACGGAACAGTAACGGTTTAATTCGTTCGTCACCGAAGGTGATATCTAAAGCTGCCAAGTTATTTGGGTCAGTTTCGCGAATGATGTTCATCGCTGTTTTATCAGCAGGTGAGAAGAAACCGTCATAAAGGTGTGTATCAACATCATCACTCTTTTCGTACTCTCGCTCTTGTGAGTACAGGCCGATCAGTTTTTCGCGGATCTCTGGGTGTTCGCGCAGCAGTGCCAAGTTTTTCAGGCATTGTTGGCGATCGATACCGATGGTTTCAGCATTTTCAGCCGTTAGCGTTTTGGCTGGAGCAAGAATAGGGCACTTGTTTAGCTGAACCAATTTGATGGGTACGGGTAGTTCGTCTTCATCCAGTTCACTGCGTTTGGTGTAGAGTCTGTCTCTGAGTTCATCAGCGTCCAGTTCTAACAGTGGGCTTGGATCTTTGGCTAAATCAACCACGATAACGGCATTTTGATTGGTTGGGTGCCAAGCCATAGGCACAATCCAGCTGGTGTAGTTGCAGTCACGGCCAAACATGCCTGAAACGTGCATTAATGGTGTCATGTTTACGATATCAACCAGATCATTCAGCTTACGCTTATGACGCATGTTGTAAAGGTAATCGAACATCTTAGGTTGCGCAGCTTTCAGCTTCTTCGCTAACTCGATGGTCGCAATAACATCGGCCATCGCATCGTGCGCGTTCTCGTGTTCAATGCCGTTTGCCACAGATAGGTGTTCCAGTTTGAAGCTTGGGTAACCTTCTTCGTTCTCTGGCCAAACAATGCCTTCAGGACGCAGTGCGTGAACAGCGCGCATTACATCTAATAAATCCCAACGAGAGTTGCCATTCTGCCAGCTCCACGCATATGGGTCGATGAAGTTTCGGTAACAGGTGTAACGCGTTACTTCATCATCAAATCGAATACTGTTGTAGCCAAGGCTTGTGGTGTTAGGTTTCGCTAACTCAGCATGGATCTTAGCGATAAACTCTGGCTCAGGGAGACCTTGTGAAGCCGCTTTTTGTGGTGTGATACGGGTGATCAGTGCAGCTTCAGGCGCAGGGAGGTAATCAGCGGGAGGTTGGCAATAGATAACCAGAGGCTCTCCAATAACATTGAAATCTTGGTCGGTACGAACACCCGCAAACTGACTCGGACGGTCTTTTGCTGGGCTAACGCCCCATGTTTCGTAATCGAAAAAGAAGTAGGTTGGCTGATTATCTGAACTCATTGAATTTCCTGAACAGCAAGCGCGGAACGTTTACTGTGGCTGAAGGTTAGTTTTGTTCAGTATCTGATAGTATGCGGTACGCGTGCAACCCAGATCACAAATAAATTGCCGGAAAACGGTGCTTTACTATTCAATCGAGTCAGTGGGGAAGGTTTTGAAACCAATTGAGGCGGTTTCTTAGTTAATACAATCTGTCTATCGTCCGTTTAATCCGATGGAGGCGAGAGTATCAACTGGACTTTCTGCTTCATGGTTAACTCTCGGTTCTTCAAATCTTTGAATATGGCCTTCCATTCTTGAAAGGTGACCACTATCGGATTAAAACTGTTCACGGGTTTGGTGACGCCATAACGTACAGTTTCAACTTCAGGTTCGAACGTACCAAACAACTTATCCCAAATGATCAAAACACCGGCGTAGTTCTTATCTATGTATTGCGGGTTTTTGCCGTGATGCACACGGTGGTGTGATGGGGTGTTAAAGATGTATTCAAGTGGCCCCAAGCTTCGTATCCATTGTGTATGGACAAAGAACTGCAAACCTAGATTCAGAAGCACCACAAAGATGACCCATTTAGGGTCGAAACCGATGATGACGAGCGGTACCCAAAATAGCCACATCCCAGCAAGTGGATACATTAAGCTTTGACGGAAAGCCGTACTGAAGTTCATGCTTTCTGAACTGTGGTGTGCCACGTGTGCTGCCCACATCCAGCGAACACGATGGCTTGCTCTGTGGAACCAGTAATAGCAAAAGTCTTGCAACACCATCAATACAACAAAACTCAGCACGCCCATTTCAATGTCCATTAAGCGCCAACCAAACATCCAGAGATACAGCTGCACGACCAATAACCCGGTGAGCAAATCGGAGAGTTGATGCATTCCCGCCAGCGTGAAATTACACATCACTTCTGAAAGCTTATAGCTGGAGTTATCAGGCAGTCGACCTTGCTTCTGACCGATAAAATACTCAGCCAACATGCACACCACGAACAAGGGCGCTAATACCAGCAGTAGCCATTCTGGGTAATTGATTAATGCGTCGATATTCATGTTTTATCCTTGTTGAGACGCCATACGCGTTCTTAGTATCAAGTTTACTTAGACTTGCTCGCCTGAAATTCAGTTAGCAAAATTTCGCTACCAGCGAGCAAAGTGATCTTCTGTTAGGCCAAGAACACCATCGAGTTGATGTGTCACTCCATTGTTGTCTTCAATCGAGCCAGAAAAGTGACCAATGAACTGACGAAAGTTACTTTTTAACAGCCATAAATTGAGCTTTTCGCTGCGATTATTTAAGGGCGTAAAGGTCAGGTTTATACGTCCATCTTGTGATGTTATCTGCCAAGGTAAATTGGTGTCTTGGCGACTAAACGCAAACTGTACCGGGTTAAGTAAGTGCCGAGTTCCATTGATCCATAAAACGTTCTCGCAGCCTCCGGTTTCATTGACGCCTGCTGCGAGGTTCAAGCCAATATCTGTCCCATTGGATTGCGTGTTGATGCTTGCCCAGCGCCAACTGGTTTCACGTCTCATGTAACCCGCTGAAAAGTCATAACCGGCACGAGCTTGTTCGAGAACGAGTGATTCTCCCTTGATTTGGATTTCACCGCTGATGCGCAAAGCATTGTGCTTTTGGGTGTAAGTCCAACCTGAATAACCCGTTGGGCTGCACATCGCCATGGGCAAGCTGTCGGTTTCAGGCTCTAAAGAAATATCGGCCTTGATGAATTTCGTATTCAAGCGAACTCGCCATTGTCCGCCCTCGATATAGAAAGCAATGCTTTGATCTGCAATGCTTGTCTTTCCTTCAAATGGTGAAGGCGTTACATGCTTATCAAACCCTAATGGCCTCAACCAAGATGACTCTTGCAGATGGTTGTTTTCTATGTCGTACAGATAACAAAATGCCGAGCCTAAGTAGCGAATATCCGCGATAGCGACGCCGATAATGTGTGTGTCGGTGACGATGCTGACAAACTGGAATTGCTTATAGTGGAAGTGCTTCTGCCAAGGGTTTGCTTTTGAATCCATCGAGTTTCGGTAGTCAAAGTTCTCGATGTTTAGGTGTTTAAGGATGCCATCGAAATGCCCAATGATCGGCTGACCATTAGAATTAATCAAACTGTGTGGGGCTGGGTTGGTTTTTATCATTGCGATGGTTCACATTATTTTAACAACTAAAGCCATTGTGCGATGAGTAGCGTAGAATTGGGAGGTCATATTCGGACAAGAGCGCGTTACCAATCACGATTTTGTCAGCATGTGTTGTTAAGGCTGAGTAGTCATGTTGATGGGAATGGGCTCGATATAAGGAGAGACGATTGGAGATTATCGCGGAGTATAAGCCAACCGGACATAGGCACCAGTTGGGTACATTAGATATCGCGCTGCTGTTGAATACGCTAGAGCAACGAGGTATCGATATTGAAAGGCTACTCAATGATGTGGGTTTGCCGAACATGGATTGGCGAGATCCGAATGGAAAACTGACTTACGCTGACAAGCTTTCGTTGTTTAGCGCGGCTAATCAGAGTTTTCCTCACGATGGTTTGGGGCTTTGGTTGGGAGAGCACGCTAGCTTGAGCCACTTTGGTGTGTTGGGTTATACGCTATCAACCAGTCAAAATGTCGGGGAGGCCATCAAGTCGGGCTTCAAGTATTTGCGCCTGAACGGTCCTATCTTCTCGGTTAAATTGTTTCTAGATTCCGAGCAAGCAGTGATTCAGATTGAGAACACATTGGAAGTGGGCGATCTGCTTCCTTTCTGCAGTGAATATTTCTTGAGTTCAATCGTCTCTTTATTCAAAGAGCTGACTGGTCATGAGTTGGATATTCATATTTTGGCTTTGCCTTATACACGCACTAATTACGCCAAGCTCTATGACGATCGTTTCCAGTGCCCTGTAGTTTTTGAGCAGAGCCATTGTGAACTGCGTTTTGATGTATCGGTTTTGTCGCAAACCTTATTGACTCATGATGCAGCGACACTGAAGCGCTATCTTGCGTCTTGCCAGTCGATAATGGAAACGTTGGACTCTGAGCATCTGCTGACTAACCAGATCAAAACGATCTTTTATCAAACCGCAGGCAGTTTCCCGAATATTGAACAACTCGCGGATGAGTTTGGTTGTAGCTCTCGTACACTCAGGCGAGAGCTAGTGACCCATGAATCCAGTTACCAAATATTGCTTACCGAAGTTCGAGTGGAGCTGGCCAAAGAGCTATTACTCGGCACAACCATGAGCATTGATGACATCGGTGAAAGGCTCGGTTATAGCGACCCTGCAAATTTCAGAAGGGCGTTTAAAGGTTGGCTCAATAAAACGCCCGCTCAGTTTCGTGATGGTTTAAGTTAAGGCGTTACTTGCTAAAGAACTGCTCCCTGAAATCGGTGACTTGCTGTTGATAATAACTGTCCCAATCTTGTTGAGTCCAAGTGGCATAACTTGATGAGCGCTGAGAGTCTAAGGTCGCTTTGAGCTGATCCAGTTGCTCGTGATAACTCATCACGGTTTGTTGCTGTTGTGCGACTTGTTGTTCTCGCGCGGCAATGTTGCTGGCCTGCGCTTCATCTAAGTAGGCATCTTGAAGGTCGGCTTTGACTGATGCTACTTCAGCAGGGCTATAGCTGCTGGGTATCAAAGATACTGCCAGTTCATATTTTTGAAGCTGTGTTTCGGCGTTTAACGTGCCCGTATTGTTTTGCCATTCACTAAGCAAATCTTGATAGTTGGCCAAAAACTGGCTCGCTTCGTTCTTTTCAAGGGTGTTAGCGTCAAGCGTAAAATCCAGATGAGCAAACTGGTCAGCGAATAGCTGGTGGGCCAACTCTCCCCATACTTGTTGTGCAGATTGCTTGAATAAGGCAACACGATCTTCAAGAGTCTCTATGGATTCAAGTGGGATAGTGCTTTGTGTTAATTGCCAGTCAGCCGATAGCT
The DNA here is from genome assembly GCF_041471145.1 of Vibrio sp. 10N.261.54.A5. Classification (NCBI taxonomy): domain Bacteria; kingdom Pseudomonadati; phylum Pseudomonadota; class Gammaproteobacteria; order Vibrionales; family Vibrionaceae; genus Vibrio; species Vibrio sp. 10N.261.54.A5. The sequence goes on from NZ_JBFRNU010000054.1 coordinate 85,140, forward strand.
GCGGATAGTCGCTCAGTAATTCAAACCATATACTCGGCAATTCTGATTTCAATCGTGCTAGTTGCTCAGTGCAGTCATCACGTTGTTGGCAAAGCTTCCAGAACCCATCGAGTTCATCGAACAAAGCCTTGCCTTCAAGCTCACTCAAGTTTTCAGCAAGAATTTTACCGTCCAGTGCTCCAGCTTGGGCTTGATTGCTGTGCGATGCGGAGTTTTCCGAACTAGCGGTTGCAGTAGGCGTGGAATTATCGTCATTAGTTGTCGTAGAAACACGCGGCTTAGGTTCTGTGTGTTGAGCAGAAGATAGCGCTGTTTCGTTCGTTTTTGATGACCACGAATAGCCAATAATGCTCGCCGTTAAGACGAGCATTAGGGTTAATATAAGTCGATGCATTATGCGTTCACCGAGTTACTTAATGACGGCGCTAACAGGGAAGTGGTCTGAAAGGTTGTAGTGCTTCCATAACTCACTGCTTGTTGATCTTGGGACATCCACACGATTGTCGTTATGAGCTTTGGCGGCATATTCCGAGCTCACTACCACATAATCGAGATACTCAACGTTTTCACCACCCGACATAGGTTCACCCGCAAAGTTGTTGATGCGTGGGTCAAAGGTAGAAGCGGTGTAACCTGAGTAGGTTGGTTCGTCAGCTTGCAGGTTAGCGAACATCTGTTGGTAGTCGTCTGGGAACTTGAGCTTGTTCACGTTGAAGTCACCGCTGTAAACCACAGTTTCTGATGCCGGGATATTCAGAGACTGCGCCAGTGCACGCATCTGCTTGAATTGACGTTGTCGGTAATCACGAGCGGTGTCCGTATCGAATGATGCCGTGTGGGTACCGAAAACATGGTAAGCCTGACCATTCTTGATAACTTCCGCGTAGTTAACACCTTTATCAGCAAAGCAATCTGTGCCCGTGCAATCAGGGAAAACATACTGCGCTTCATTAACGATAGGATAGCGGCTGACAATGATCACACCACCGTCGTATATGTTAATCCCATCTTTATCGAGCATTTTAGTTTGATAAGGATACTCTTTCGCAAGCTCACGCAAGAACTCATCTCTGCCGTTAGCAAACACCTCTTGAAGCGCCAACACGTCATAGCCCTTTACATATTGAGGGAGTAGGTCATAGCGGTCACCAATATGTGAAGCGATGGCAGGCAGCGCCCAGATGTTGTAAGTCATGACCTTGAGTGTATTGGCATCCGGCTCTGGTTGCTCATCCACTTTTGGTGGGGTGATGGTGTAATAAATATCATCATAGCGCGCTGTAGAATCGGCTTTGAGGGCTAGCTCTGCATTGACCCCGAACGCATCGGTTGTGCTGCGATGAATATTACGATCGTCATGCAATGTTAGGTTGACGTCTGCGGCACTCAAACCATGTTGCAGTGTCGAGTTATACCAATGTCCCTTCATGGTTTGGTTGAGCGTGACACTTTCGCCCACAGCGTTTGATACCACAGTGTCAAACTCATAGGTCTTCCCAGATTTCACACCAGTCCAGCGGTTGAAACTTATCAGCTTCTTCGTCTCCCAAGGACCAATCTGTTCAACATGCTGTTGCCACTCATCACCGAGTTGAAGCAGGTCGGTAACAGTGTGGTTGGCTTGAATGGTCATCACTTGATTGGTGTTATTGGTGAGATACACGTCGGTGTCTGCGATCGCAGAGGTCGAAGCGATTGATGTGGATGCCACAAGTGCAGCTAACCAAGTCCATTGAGTTTTCATCGTTTACGTTATCCTTATTGATTGATGTCTAGAATAACGTAGTCAAGAGTTATGACATTGGAGTTATAACTCTATGGCATTTATTCAAATATGAGATATATGCCAAGGTTTTATAAAATTGATTAACCATTGAAAATTAACATATTATCTTATCGGAATGATAAGTGGTACGCGCGCGAATAATAGGGTCAGTTAATGCTTTCGAGTCGGTGGAACAGCCAATATTGGCGTGCTTAAGTGAAAACTGTGTGTCGCGGTAAAGTGGAGGTTGTGAGCAACAAGAAGGGAATATGGACACAGCTTAGAGCTATCAGCATAAATTTTGCGATTGTTCTGTAATTTACTCTTGTTCAGTAAACAGAAACCTCAAAAACAGGTATGATGGTGCCGTTTTTAATCCTGAACTGGGAAAGTCATGGCAAAGTTAACACTCCAAGAGCAGATGCTTAAAGCTGGCTTGGTAAATGAGAAAAAATTAAAGAAGGCGAAGAAAGGCTCTAAAAAGTCTCGCGTTCAGTCTCGTGAAGCAAAAGCGGCAGCTGAAGAAACTAAACTGGCGCAGCAAGCGAAAGACAAAGAGCTAAACCAACAGTTGAAAGAACAACAGTTGAGCAAAGAAATTAAAGCTCAAGTGAAGCAACTGATTGAGATGAACAAGATCGAACAGAAGAACGGTGAGATCAAATACAACTTCACCGACGGTACGCTAGTTAAATATCTTTACGTAGAAGAGCTGACTCAAAAGCAACTAAGTAAAGGCATTCTAAGTATTGCTCGTCAAGGCGAGAGCTACGTTGTTATTCCAACAGCAGTAGCGAACAAGATTGCTATGCGCGACGAAGAATCTATCGTTGATACGCAGGCAGGTAGCACAGACGAAGTAGACGAAGATGACCCGTACAAAGACTTCGTGATCCCAGATGATCTAATGTGGTAATCCGTTTTGCCTAGCTCCATTTTAATGGTTAGCTAAGTTTACAGGATCTAAGAATGCAGCGAACAATCACTCGATTGGCGCTGCATTTTTTTGGCGCGAAATGACTTCAACAAATCTTGAATAACGCTTAGTGTTCTGACATGCCGTAAACAAGGCTATCATTGGCACTTGCATGATCGATAAAATCGGTATTAGCGCGCTGTTCGTGTTGGTCATAGCCATCGAAGTAACAGTCGCCAATTTCATTGCGCGGGCAAACGTGAATGTGGTCTTTGATGACCAGTTCGGTAGAGCAGCATGGGCAGTGTTTTACATGTCCAGTGAGTACCGTAGATCGATTTGGTTTCATACATCCTCCTGATAGGCACTGTAATCTGATTGCCTATTTGCACCCTAAGTTACGCAAATTAGTGTGTCGTTATGATTTCATTTTTAAGTCAATGAAAAACGATTCAGAAAGTGAATACTTAGCGGCTAATACAGATGTATGACTGAGAGAATGTAAGAAGAATCAAGCCCAGAGCAGACGCAATGGGCTTGGAATAACAGCTGAAACTTTCTATGGGCTTATGGCTGCATTGGGGTAAGCGTTAGCTGAGCGCTGTTATAACCCAGTTGCGCTAGGGCTGCAGGGTCGAAGTCAGTCAGAACCTTGATGTCACCAGCGTAGTAGGGTGTGTAATCGCCTGAAGGTGTCATGGCGTTAAATGAATCAATAGAGTGCTCGGTACCAATATCGATCATTCCAGAATATTGTGACTCCGCACTAAACTGGCCTGAAACATAGGTGTAGAAAGGACGGACACTGGCACCTGCGGCGTACTGCATGCTACTTAAACCATTGGTGTTGATTGCCCAGCTCCAATCCCACCATTTCATCTCTCCAGGAATATAACGGTGATCCCATTGGTAGCGGATATTGGCTTGATCTTCGCTGGTGGTTCCCATGGTAAAGGTGTGAGAGACCGTCGGGCGGTTTGTTGGGTGTGAGCTTAGCGCATTGCCGCTATAACGAAGGAAACCTGTGAAGTTCACGTCGTAACTCATGCTGGTTTTGATACGGTATGGGTAAGTGATGGTAGAGCGTAAGAACTCTACTTGAAAAGGAAGTACTGAGTGAGCAGGCACGGTGATGATGGCTTCCAGTTCTGTTGGTTCAAAACGAGCACCACTGTTGGTATCGGAGAAACGTTGGCCATCTTCTAGCGCTACTCTTACTTCTGTCTTTCCAACTTGTGGCCAATGAAAGGTTTCATCAATGACGACTGAATCAGCAAGGTCGAAGCGTTGGGTTTTACTCCATTGTGTGGATTGCTCAAAATGAAGGTCAACGACGATTTGTTTAGACTGATCGTCGTCATTGATTGCATAAGCCGAGACGGTTTCAATCAGTTCTTGGTCGGTCTCTGTCATAGAACCGTGTAAAAACGATGTGTTATCGAGCGTGTAAGCGAAGTTATCAACAGTGATGCTTGTCTTCTCATCACAGCGATCACCGGCACAGCTTCCATCGTTATTGCCTTTAATCTCCCAACCATTGTTAAGCGGTTTTATTGCCATGTCTTGGCCGACGTAACGCGCGCTATCGCCTCCAACCCAAGCGTAACCGAGGTTATGGGCCAAGTAACTCAGTGGCCTGATAAAGTTCGTGTTGTCGCAGACTAAGGCGCGTTGAATATCAAGGTTATTGTTCGTTTCGATAGCTTGCGCTTCGTAGTAAGGCAGGCCTGCGTCTGGGGTATTGGGGTAGCACCAAGTATTGTCACTTGGTTGTCCTTGTTTGATGAGCCCGTGGTAGCCAGACCCCATGATCACCCAGTCATTTTTAAGGCCAGCAATGTCCCACACATTCATGCGAGATAGTAGGGCGGTTTTGTGTTCTTGAGCTTCTGTATTACTGAGCGGACGATAATCGGAACGGCAGATATCTTCACCGAGGTTATCCAATACGATTTGGTCTGAATATATCTTGGCATGAGTGGCAAAAGAGATGAAACAGAGGGCAGAGCTAAATAGAACGGTTTTACTGACGTTAAGCATGAATAAGTTCCTAAATGCCATTATTTGGCTATTTTTATTAGAATCGAGTTATTAGATTTTATTGATATTATTTAAAGCCGAGGGGCTCTAGCGGGGTGTACTTTGTCATATAAAACAATGCCAAAAATACTGAAATGAATTGAAAATAAATACTTATAGATATCAGGAGGTTGTACTGATCAAATTGTTGTTTGATAAAGACTTATCTTGATGACTTCAATTAGTTTCAACAATCCAATCTATGGGTGATTAATTGTTGAACGTTTCTGTTTTTGAAGCCTCGTTATTTGGTATGTTGGCTTGGAAAATTTAGGCCAGCAAGATGGATTAGATAGGTTTATTGTTTAAAGGAGGGGGAAGTACTGAGTAAGCCAAATAAGGAGGGATGTTGTGATAAGCAAGATCGAAAAATGCAGCCAACAACCGTTCGATTGCTGCTGCATTTTTTATTGTTCGAGTTAACTTAATTGGAAGAGATTAAGCATCACCTGGTTTTTCGCGTTTGCTGTTCCAACCCATAAAGTTGTAAATGTTGTAACGAGCAAAGCCAATCTGTTCATGCAAAGCAAAATCTGTGACCGCAAAGTTGTACCACAATGGCAACCATGAAATTTGAGCAGCCATATAGTCGGCTCTTACTGGAATAACATTCAAGCCGAAGTGGTTGAAGTAGAGCTCGCTACGACGAATATGTAGGCCAGATGAAACCAACACAATGTTGTCGAATTTATGATGCTTCATTAGGTCACTAGTGAGCTGAGCGTTCTTCCAAGTGTTGACGCTATTTGGCTCTTGAATGATGTCACCCATCGGAACGCCAAGTCTCAGCAATTGTTGCTGATAAACTTCTGCTTCGGCAACACCGTTATTTTGTGCATCGCCACCACTGATGATCACTTTGCATGTGGTTTGGGTTTTGGCGCAATCTTTATATTGGCTGGCGGTTTCACTGATTCGGCCAAAAGAGAAAAAGGCTGGCTCGAACTCTTGCGTGCTTTTAATTAACTGCGTTCCCGCACCCAGAAGAACAATGGCGTTATTGTCAGACCATTGGATATCAGGCTTATTTTCGTAATCGGCTTGCAGATCGTTCAGTAAATAACGAGGAATTAAACCTGAACCAATCAGCACAAATGACGATATAAGAACAAGAGATAAAAACAGAGAGGTTTTTCGCCACTGAAGTAAACGTGTAAAGCCTACGAATAGCAGAAGAAGTAATAATATAATAAAGCTCATGAGGATCCTGTTATCGAACTGGTGCCAAGATGATGTGACATACTGAAGCGGTGCATCATATATCAGTTATGTTAATCATTCATAGGTAACTCATTGTATTATTGAACAAATGCACGATTTCTTTCTATCAAGAACAATCATCGATGAGAGCATTCGAAAAATCGCTTTATTATTGTTCGATAATCCCATTTTAAATATAGGCATATAAATCAAGAGGGTTATTTAAACCTTATTTCGTGTTATTTGATTTATCTGTTCATCGGTTTCCGTTTCTTCAACTCGTTAACTCAGCTTTCATATTCTTAAACTACCAAATCTTCAAGCTCTTAAATGATCGAGCTCTCCAGTTTTCAAGATCTTAAACTATCAAGCTCTCAAGTTTTCAAAGTAATGCTGAACAAATTTAACGAACACTTGGTGTTTCTTTGCCGGATAAATAACTTGCGGATAGAACAGATAAATACTGTTGCCTTGTTGCAGACATTCATCAGGCAGCACTCGCTCTAATTCTCCCAGTTCGACCTCTTTCTCAACGTAGTAACTTGCAATACGGATGATGCCACTGCCTGCCATAGCTTGTTGCTTAAGCAGGTGGTTGTCATTACTTGAAAGCCAGCCGGACACATCAATATTTACCGATTTTAAAGGCCACTCGGTTTGGTTCAGAGTTGCTAAGCATTGATGATCACTTAAGTCACTCACATTGGTAGGGCGACCAAATTGGTTAAGATAACCGGGAGTCGCGACTAAATCATGTTGATAGCTAATCAAGTGTTTCGCCACCATGTTGTCAGGTGGCGTATTGGTGGCACGAAACGCGATATCGATATCATCTTGATTGAGATTAAAGTTGGTGTAGCTACTGTTTATCTCGAAACGAATCTCAGGGTATTGCTGCCTAAACTGTTGGCAGATATCGAATAGATATACCTCAGTAAACATCTTTGGCGCAGTGAGGCGTAATAGGCCTTTGACGATGTCGTGTTGCTCAGAAACACTGCGTTCAAGCTGTAAGACTTGCGAGCGAATCGTTAAGCCTTGTTGTAACGCGCGTTCGCCTTCTTGGGTTAAACGAACACTGCGAGTGGTTCTGACCAAAAGCGGGCACTGTAAATCGTTCTCTAAACGTTTGATCTGTTCAGAAAGGTAGCTCTTAGAGATACCGAGCTTTTCGGCTGCCTTGGTAAAGTTGAGTTGCTGAGCAAGTTCTACAAACAGGATCAGTCGTTCTATTCTTTTGTGTTCGTTCATTCGCGCGTTCCTACCAATCTATTGTTCGTCATATCAAACAATCATTTCGTAACTAGCATATTCTGTTTTTTAAAAAGAACAATATGATAGAAGCATATTTCTGGTCAGCAAATCTTCTAAGCGAGAATCGATATGACGAACAGCACTGAATCTACAAACAAAACGAATGACAAAAAACGTATCCCATTATCAAATTATCTACCGAATGTTGGGCAAATTGCCTATGGCTGCATGGGGTTAGGTGGTGGCTGGAATGATAATCCAGTGACGAGTGCGGATGTTGCTCAAACACGAAGCGTAATCGGCACCGCACTAGAATCGGGCATTAACTTATTCGACCATGCGGATATCTATACCTTCAGCAAAGCTGAGCAAGCCTTTGGTCAAGCATTACAACAAGCGCCTGATCTGCGTGAACAGATGTTCATTCAATCTAAGTGTGGGATTCGTTTTGAAGGCGAGGGCAATGTTGGTCGTTATGATTTCTCGGCTGATTGGGTAGGCCAATCGGTAGACGGTATTCTCAATCGATTGAATACTGAAAAGCTTGATGTGCTGTTATTGCACCGCCCTGATCCTTTGATGGAACTCGATGAGCTAGCAAGAACGTTAGAGAACTTAAAAGCGCAAGGTAAGGTCGATTATTTTGGTGTGTCGAACATGAACTGCCATCAAATTCAGTACCTGCAATCTGCGCTTGGGCAACCCATCGTCGCGAATCAAGTTGAGATGAGCTTAGCCAAATTGGATTGGTTGAATGATGGGGTGATGATTAACTCGCAAGGGCACCATCAATCAGACTTCGCCGCAGGCACTCTTGAACATTGCCAATTGAATAACATCCAACTGCAAGCTTGGGGCTGTTTGGCACAAGGCCGATTTGCTGAGCAAGGTTTGTATTCAGAACATGAAAACGTGAAAAAGACAGCGCACTACGTGGCTCAGTTAGCGAACCAATATGGCGTAGAAAGTGAAGCGATTGTGTTGGCATTTTTGCTTCGTCACCCTGCTCGTATCCAACCTGTAATTGGCACCACAAATCTAGAGCGAATCAAAGCTTCGGCAGTCGCGACTCAGATAAACCTGTCTCGTGAAGAGTGGTACAACCTATACGTGTACTCACGTGGTCAAGCACTGCCATAAGGAATGAATATGTTGAATCAAAAGATCGCGCAACAACTGGTGTCTAACGCTCTAGACATTGCTGAGCGTAATCAACAAGCAATCGCGGTGAGCGTGTGTGATACGCACGGTGAGTTACTGGCGTTTATTCGCATGGATAATGTGAGTGTTCAAGCCGGATTGTTAGCACAGAACAAAGCTTATACATCTGCAAGAGATAGACAGCCAAGCGGTAACTTAGGTGCTTGGGCGAGAGAAACTGGTAAAGACTTAAGTTACTGGACTGACCCAAAGATCACTGGCTTTAAAGGCGGTGTTCCCATTGAATTAAATGGGCAGGTGATTGGCGCTATTGGTGTCAGCGGATTAAGTGAAGACGACGATGAAGCACTTGCCGAAAAAGTCATTCAACTTGTGTTCTAAGCTGTTGCTCGTGAAGTAATGGAAGTTAGAAGTAACAGATAATAAAAAACCGATGCATGTGCATCGGTTTTTTTGTTTAACGAGACTCAAGTGCTTGAATCAATCGAACCCATTAAGCGTTCGCTTGTTCCAGATCTTGTTGCTTGTCTTTCTTGCCTAATAGGCGGCTTGTGATCGTACCGGCTGTCATAGCACCAGATACGTTAAGCGCCGTACGTGCCATATCGATAAGTGGCTCGATAGAGATAAGCAGTGCTGCAATCGTTACAGGAAGGCCCATAGCAGGAAGTACGATAAGCGCCGCGAACGTTGCACCGCCACCTACGCCAGCAATACCGAATGAGCTCACTGTGATAATAGCAATCAGAGACAGAATGAAGTTGATGTCCATTGGGTCGATGCCAACTGTAGGCGCAACCATGACTGCTAGCATTGCAGGGTAGATACCCGCACAACCGTTTTGACCAATCGTCGCACCGAAAGAGGCAGACAGGTTAGCAATCGCTGGTGGCACGTTTAGCTTAGTGATTTGAGCTTCAACGTTCAGTGGAATTGTTGCTGCAGAACTACGAGACGTGAAAGCGAACGTCAGTACAGGCCAGATCTTTTGGAAGTACTCTTTCGGGTTTACACCAACAAAAGAAACCAACACACCGTGTACGACGAACATCAGTAGAATCGCAACGTAAGATGCAACGATGAAACCCAGTAGGCTGAGGATGTCAGAAGCACTTGATGTTGCAACTACCTTCGCCATTAACGCTGCGATGCCGTATGGCGTTAGTGCCATGATCATCTTAACTAAGCGCATAACGATAGATTGTGACGCTTCAACGAAAGTACGGATTGGAGATTCTAGTTCTTCTTTCTCTGCCATCACTTTACGAGCAGCGATGCCCGTTAGCACACCAAAGATAACAACCGCGATGATAGACGTAGAGCGAGCCCCCGTTAGGTCTGCAAATGGGTTAGTCGGAATAAAGCTGATCAGCATTTGTGGAATTGTTAGGTCTGAAACGCTACCGATGCGGCTTTCAAGTGTTGCGATACGTGCTGTTTCGCGAGCGCCTTCTGTTAAACCTTCAGCAGACAGGCCGAATGCTTGCGTTACAACAATACCAACAATCGCAGAAATCGCGGTTGTTGCTAACAGTACAGAAATGGTGATACCAGAAATCTTGCCCAGTGAGCCGCCTTTTTCAAGCTTCACTACTGCTGCAATCATTGAAACCAATACTAATGGCATGATCACCATTTTCAGTAGGCCAACATAACCACGGCCAACAATATTTACCCAGTCTAGTGTTTCGTTGATGACCGGATTGCCTTCACCAAATAACAGCTGTAGACCAAGACCAAATGCGCTACCAAATACTAAACCGAGTAAAACGAGGCGAGAAAGTGTGTTTTCTTTTTTCTGCTGTCCGTAGAGAAAAAAGAGGATACCAGTGAATACCGCTAAGGCAGCGATAGCTGAAAATGACATTTGTTTTCCTTATGAATCTCTTTAAATCGATAGGGCGCTTAGATATATGGGCGCAAATACTGTTAGCTACAGTAGCGACCTGTAACAAAACGTAAAATAAGGAAAAGTAATTTATTAGAACGATTAGTAATATCCACTCAATAGGATGGGTGGATATTCAACATTGTGATGAATAGGTGAGCTTTTTAGCGATATTTTGCCAATAAATTGAGCATGTCACTTGACGAGTAAATTTCGATATTTTGGAAATTATTTTCGAATAACCGGAACAACATTGCTTTGGCTACGTCTTCCGACTGAATAGGGCGTAGGTTTTTGAACTTACCAAGCATAAATGGAGACAGCAGAGGAAAGACACTTTGCAGGAGTTTTTCATCAGCTCTAGGTTCATCACGCTCACCCACCAGAGGCCCAGGGCGTGCGATGAAAAGCTGCTTGAAGCCAATACGTTTTAAATTTTGTTCCATTTGTCCTTTACAGCGAAGGTAGTGCGAATAGGAATCTGGTGAAGCGCCATAGCTAGAAACGACCGCTACGCGTTGAACCCCAAGAAACTTCATCGACTGTGCGACTTGGCTAACCAGTTCCACATCGATTTTGCGAAGCGCTTCTTTTGATCCTGCCTTTTTCTTAGTCGTACCTAAGCAGATAACGCCAAGATTAGGCGTCGCATTCGTGTCATCCCAACTGGTAACTTGCAGGTCGCTGTGAATGAGTGTGTGGAGCTTGTTGGAATCAAACTGTGAATCTAACGCTCGGCGAGATAGGGCATAGATATGATCAACGGCGGGTTCATCGATGAGCAACTTCATCACATGATGACCAATTAACCCGGTTGCACCAGCCACCACGACCGATGTTTTGTCTCCAGAAATGCTCATTTTAATCCCTTCTTCACTCCACAAGTGCTTGTTTAATATAAACAGTGTTTGAATTTTAAGCGAATAAAAGTTTGTTAAACGAGTGGTCAGTAGTATGTGGGGAGTCGCCTGTTTATGGAAAAAGAGATGATTTAGTTTGGCTCGACGCATAAGTACGGTCTGAAGCATAAGTACGATATGAAACATAATGGCGGTGGGAAAGATAAATGCGGTTTGAAACTTAAGTTAGGCGTTAAACATAACAAAGCCCGCTGGGCGACGGGCTTTGTTACTTTTCTGCTTCTTACTAGGTAAAGGACAGTGGGATTTTCCTTACCTTTTTGCTAGCTTTCTTACTTGATTTATTTGGTTTTCTTTTACTTGAATTTGGAATCATTACACCTCCTAAATCGTTGTTCTGTTTTGTCTTTCAATCGATTGTCTTTCTTCGTGTAGCGTCAGTGTTGTGGGCATTCACTGTATGGGTACTTATCAATGGAGAGATTAATAAGTAATTTAGATAAGGCATAAACGATGCCAAAATGTAAGTTATTGATAAATCTATTATCAGTCTTATTTGTGTTTTAGGGTTCGTCAATTTGACTGTCAATCTGAGAAAAAACCAGTGTGATCTGTTTAAATTAAGAACACTCTCTGCGGTTTCTGCCACATAGCCATAGATACAGACTTGCTTAACACGTAAACTGAGTCGTAATTCACATAGACCAAGGACGTGCTATGAACCTCAAGCTTGATACTCTTGCTCCCACTCAGATTTATCACCTGATGACACAAACCGTTGTTCCTCGCCCGATTGCGTGGGTATTGACGGAATCTTCTGAACAAGAGTACAACCTAGCGCCTTTCTCTTATTTCACGCCTGTTTCCAGCAATCCGCCGTTACTGATGTTATCGGTTGGGAAGAAGCCGTCCGGCGAAATCAAAGATACCACTCGTAATGCCCTAGAAACGGGTAAGCTAGTGATTCACATTGCTTCTTCAAGTTCTGCCGAAACCATGACGGCGACAGCAGCTACCCTTGAACATGGTGATTCGGAAGTCACCGCGAATAACATTGAGCTGGTTGAATTTGAAGGCTTCTCTTTACCGAGAGTGAAAGAGTGCGCGGTCGCTTTTGGCTGCACCTTATACGAAGTAAAAGAGGTTGGAGAGGTGCCACAAAGCCTCATCTTTGCTCAAGTCGAAACCGTGTATATTTCCGAAGAAGTGATCGATAAAGAGAGTGAACGTCTTAAGATTGATGCGTTGGCATTGGACCCTTTGTCTCGCCTTGGTGGCGGTGAATACACGACGCTTTCCAATGTGTTTTCTGTCGCACGCCCTAAGTAACAATCCTTAAGTAGCAGTCCCTAAATCAAAGTACCCAGAATAAGCGTTTTTAAAAACTATGTTAGATACCCAATACTCGCAGTACATCCAACACCGAATTGACCAAAAAACCAAGCCACTTGGCGCACTTGGCTTACTAGAAAAAGTCGCACATCAACTGGCTTTGATTCAGAGCCAAGGCAAAGAAGCTGCGGTTGAACACATCGAATTGAATAAGCCAAGTATCATCATTTTTGCTGGCGACCATGGCATTGCTGACGAAGGCGTGAGTATTGCTCCAAGCGCGGTAACACAACAGATGGTGTTGAACTTCTTAAGCGATGGCGCGGCGATCAATTGCTTCTGTGCGGTGAATAATATCGATATCACGGTAGTCGACACGGGGATATTGTTGCCTGTGGAATCAGACAGTGACATGTTGATCTCTCAGCGTTTGGGTACGCGAACCAATAACTTTGCCAATGAAGCGGCAATGAGTTTAGAAACGGTTGAACGTGGGATTGAACTGGGTACAGATCTTGTATCTAAAACCATTTCGAATGGCACCAATATCATCATGTTTGGTGAAATGGGTATCGGAAATACCAGCAGCGCATCAGCGATCTTAAGTGCATTAGCGAATCGTGCTGCAGCGGAGTGTGTTGGCCTAGGCACTGGCATCAACAATGAACAGCTTGCACGTAAAGTGGCTGTGGTTGAGCAAGGTGTCGCGCGTTGCAAAGGTTTAGATGCGAATGAAGTTAAAGATATTAAAGAGGTACTCGCACAAGTCGGTGGCTATGAAATCGTTCAAATGGTCGGTGCTTTCCTTGGCGCTTACCAAAACAAAACCCCAGTATTAGTCGATGGCTTTATCGTGTCGGTTGCGGCGTATGTCGCGACTTTAATTGAACCGAGTTGCCGAGACTATATGATCTTCGCCCATCGCTCTGAAGAGTCAGGACACAAAATTCTGTTAGAGCTGCTCGACGCTGAGCCACTGCTCGATCTTGGATTGAGATTAGGCGAGGGCACAGGTGCTGCGCTAGCTATGCCAATCATTCGTGCGGCAGCCGAGTTCTATAACAACATGGCGAGCTTCGAAAGTGCTGGAGTCACGGTTTAATGAGTGATGCACCAGAAAGATCGTTGAAAGATCGAGTTACTTATCAGTGGGAGCTTTTTGCGCTGGCGATGGGTTTCTTTTCTCGCTTGCCAATGCCGAAAAACACGCCCTATTCTACAGAGCGAATGAACCGTTCTGGTCGCTACTTTTCAACGGTTGGTTTGTTGCTTGGTGTTCTGTGTGGCGGTGTGTTCTTGCTACTTGATGTGGTACTGCCGAGTGCAGTAGCGATCTTTTTGATGATGAGTTTTAGCCTGATGCTCACTGGCGCATTCCATGAAGATGGTTTGACTGATATGGCCGATGGCATTGGTGGCGGCATGACCCTAGAACGCCGTTTGACCATCATGAAAGACAGTCGAATCGGTACTTATGGTGCGTCTGCTCTGATTATGGCTCTGCTTGGCAAGTGGGTGCTGTTGAATGAACTCATAAGCATGACGGGACTGTTTATGGTAATCGTGACCAGTTATACCTTTAGCCGCGCGATTGCTGCATCGCTAATTTACGACGTGCCTTATGTCAGTGATTTAGATACCAGTAAAAGTAAACCATTGGCCAACAAGCAAACCAAAGGCGAACTTGTCTTCTTGTTGCTGGTAGGCGTGCTGCCTAGCCTGTGGTTTGGTCTTGAATTCGCTTTGGTTTTATCTGTCGTCGCCTATCTGTTCAGAACAGGTTTTAAAACGTGGTTAACGGCTCGAATTGGCGGCTTTACTGGGGACTGCTTGGGTGCGGCTCAACAGTTAATGGAGTTGCTGACTTACCTTGTATTCATTACTGCATTTTACAATGGCTTTCTATAACGGCTTCCTATGACCAACACGAATGAAACTATTCAAGCTAATCAAATTAATCAAGCAAGTCAGCGAAACAGCCATTTGGTATTGGGCGGGGCTCGTTCTGGTAAGTCTAGTTTTGCAGAGCAACAAGCATTATGTGCGCTTGAAGCATGTTCAAATGGACGCCTCAATTATATTGCGACAGCGACATATCTTGATGATGAAATGCGAGAACGAATCGCGCACCATCAACAACGTCGTGGCGAGCAGTGGATTGAGCATGAAGTACCCGTCGAATTAGCCGAAAAACTGCAGTCTTTTGAGAAAGAAGATGTGGTATTGATTGATTGTCTAACCTTGTGGTTGAACAACATCATCTTTGAACTGGGTGATGACGCAACTAATGAACAGGTTGAAGCCGTGGTTGAAGTATTGGTCAAAAGCGTCGAGCAAAGTCCGGCGCAAATTATCATGGTCTCTAACGAAGTCGGTTTAGGTGTGGTGCCGCTGGGTAAAGTGTCTCGCTTGTTTGTGGACAATGCAGGACGCATGAACCAAGCGTTAGCTCGCGTCGTTGAACGCGTTACGCTGGTTGCAGCAGGATTACCACTGAGCTTAAAACCATCTAATCACTTGCTTGATACTCAAGGCTAGGTCGCACACATGGTTAATGGAACAACTAAAAACATCTATTTATTAAGACATGGCAAGGTCGAAGGGGAGGCAGCACTTAACGGATTGTCAGACGTGTTAGTCAACCCTGATCTTCAATATCAGATCTGTGGAGCTCTCGCTAAACAAGACATTATCTTTGATAGTGTGGTTTCCTCGCCACTCAGACGATGTGGTGATCTCGCGAGCTTGTTTGCAGAGCGTATGTCAGTGCCTTTATCTGTTGCACCAGGCTTTCAGGAAATGAACTTCGGTGAAGTAGATGGTGTCCCATTTGATGAACTTGAAGACAAGTGGGAGATGCTAGAAACCTTTTGGCAAGATCCTGCTAATCATCAATTAACTGGTGCGGAAGGTTTACAGGGATTCCACGACAGAGTAACTCAAGCTTGGTCGCAACTTTTGAATGATCCAAGTGACAACATATTGTTGGTTACCCATGGTGGTGTGATTCGCATTCTGTTAGCGCATTGTCTTGATATTGATTGGAAAAATCCGAGTTTGTACTCGAAGCTATCGATAGAAAACGCGTCGATAACTCATATTCAAATCACTCAGTTTGCGCAGAGTTTTATCAGCGTTAAATCAATAGGGCTACCTGTTCTCTGAGTGTTAAAAATACACGGTTTTAAGAATTAACAATCTATTAGAACTGTAAATAGAAATAGAAATAGAAATAGAAACAGAAATATAAATAGAAGTATAAAGCGGCGTTTACAGCCGCTATGCCAGATTGGTATTACTACCTACGTGAAAGGAATTTAGTCATGACAACACCGAGTTGGGATCTAAGCATTGCTTATCGCGATCTTAATGATGCAAAAATCGAACAGGACATTGAACTCATTCAACAATGTATTGAGCTGTTGTACCTACACGTTGAAAAGCGTCATATTATCCTAGCGATGCAAAACGCCATTCAAACTTCTGAAGCGGCAGGCACGTTACTGAGCACGATCAACACCTTCGCTAATTGCCACGCATCGGTAGACGCGACGCACACAGAAGCCAAAGCACTGCTTGGTCGAGTAGCGAAGCTGAACTCTGAAATGTCTCAAGCGTTTAGCCCTTACGAAGACACGCTAATTCACGCAGAACCAGAATTTATTGATGCAGTATTAGAGCATGAGAGCGCGGATGTTGCAGGGCAACGCTTTGCTATCGAAAGCTCACGTAAGTTATCAAGCAGTCGACTCAGTGTTGCTGAAGAGCAGTTATTGGCAGCGATGAAGGTTGATGGCCGTGATGGGTGGGGGCGTTTATACGACAACCTAACCGGTTCTTTAAAACTGTCGCTAAAGCTGGACGGTGAAGACGAAGCTCTAGGTTTTTCACAAGCCGCGAGCCTGTTGTACGGCAGCGAATTCGACAAACAAGAACCAGCATGGCGTGCCGTTCAAGGTGCGATGAAAACGCATCAAGAGTCTTTTGCTTCGATCCTAAATGCCTTGGCGGGTTGGCGACTGACGGAAAACAAAAAGCGCTCGAAGATAAGCGACGTACATTTCCTAGATCCAAGCCTACACGGCAGCCGCATCGTACCTGAAACGCTAGACACCATGATGTCGGTAGCGAAAGCAAATCGAGCTGTTGGTCAGAAAGCGGGTTTGTTGATGGCAAGAGTTCACGGTCTCGATGAAATGAAACCTTGGAATCATTTAGCAGCCATGCCACCACTTGGTGACGCTGAATCTAAGGTTTACCCATTTGATGAAGCGATCGAAGTGATTAAAACCGCCTTCGCTGAAGTAAATCCAGAGATGGCTGATTTCGTCGCATTAATGGTTGAGAACGGTTGGATTGATGCCGCTCCAGCAGCCAATAAACGTTTAGGTGCGTACTGCACTAAATTTGCTGCGACACGCACCCCGCTTGTGTTCATGACATGGAGTGGTAGCCGCTCAGACTTAATGACATTAGCGCACGAGCTAGGCCACGCGTTCCACAACTGGGTGATGAAAGACATGCCGTTGTGTCAAACACGCTACCCAATGACGCTAGCAGAAACCGCTTCGATCTTTGCTGAAAATATCGTTCGTGACCACCTATTGAAGCAAGCACAAACACGTAATGAGAAACTTGAAATGCTGTGGGAAGAGCTTTCTTCTTCTTTGGCATTAATGGTGAACATTCCCGTTCGTTTTGAGTTTGAGAAAGCCTTCTACGAGCAGCGTGAAAAAGGCGATCTCACGGCTCAGCAGCTGTGTGACCTGATGGAAACCACTTGGAAAGAGTGGTACGGCGAGGCAATGACAGAAGCTGACCCTTATTTCTGGGCGAGTAAATTGCACTTCAGCATCTCTCAAGTAAGCTTCTACAACTACCCATACCTGTTCGGCTACCTATTCAGTAAAGGTGTTTACGCTCAGCGCGATGCGAAAGGCGAGCAATTCTACGGCGATTACGTTTCGTTGCTTCGTGATACGGGCAGCATGATGGCGGAAGAAGTCGTTCAAAAGCACTTAGGAATGGACCTGACCCAAGCGGATTTTTGGCAACAAAGCATCGACATGGTCAAAGTTCAAATCGATGAATTTGAAAGATTGCTCGATCAGGAAGATTAATTGATCTCAATCTGTTCATGGCAGGTAAGAGCTGTGTTAGCTTACGTGGCTCTTATCTTGCTGACATGACTTGAGAAAAGCTGAGACAGCCAAAAGTTGCTTTAAATAGAGAGAGTTATTTGGAACAGATGTCGGTTAGTAAAGTCAGCAGGTAATATAAAAATATATGGGTAGTATTTGTGAGTGATAACGGAGTTTCTGTTGATAAGTGCGATCCTAGCAACACAATTTCTATGTACAATTTATTAACATACGGCCGTGCAATTAAGGAGTAACGCATGACGAAGACCCTCTTTCGCCAATCATTTCTTTTTGACAGCCTAGATCTTGAGCAAGAAGTGGTTGCAGGACAGACCGTACTGAGTAACGGTGTTCAAATTAAGCTTCATCAACGCGGTGTATTGGAAGTGATTCCCGCGGAGTATAATTCTGAAACCAAGAACATCATCTTTTCAACAGGTGTTCATGGCGACGAAACTTCACCAATGGAGCTGATTGATAAGCTCATTGAGGATATTGAAACAGGCTTCCAAGTCGTGACAGCAAGGTGTTTGTTCATCATTGCTCACCCAGAAGCAACCAACGCGCATACTCGTTTTCTTGATGTGAATATGAACCGTCTGTTTGATGAAAAACAGCACGATAGTAATCGAGAAGTGGATATCGCGAAGAACCTTAAGTACTTGGTTACTGAGTTTTACAAGGAAACGGTACCTGCGACTCGTTGGCATTTAGATCTGCACTGTGCGATCCGTTTGTCTAAGCATTACTCTTTCGCCGTAAGCCCTAAGGTTCGCCACGAAGTTCGCAGTAAAGCTTTGTTCGATTTCATCAACAGCGCTCACGTTGAAGCTGTGCTGCTATCGAATGCGCCAACGAGCACTTTCAGTTGGTACAGCGCTGAAAACTTCGAAGCCCAAGCACTGACAATGGAGCTAGGGCAGGTAGCACGAATTGGTGAGAACCAACTTGATAAGTTAACGGCTTTTGACTTGGCGATGCGTAACTTGATTGCTGAAGTTGAGCCAGAGCATTTACCTAAGCGAACCATCACTTATCGCGTGAGCAGAACCATTGTTCGTTTACATGATGACTTCGATTTCATGTTCTCAGATTCTGTAGAGAACTTTACCGCGTTCAAGCACGGTGAAGTATTCGGTCATGATGGTGATAAACCGTTAATGGCTAAGAATGAAAACGAAGCGGTGGTGTTCCCTAATCGTAATGTTGCTATCGGTCAACGAGCAGCCTTAATGGTGTGTGAAGTTGAAACGCGATTCGACCATGGTCAGCTTGTGTACGATTAATATCGACTCGGGTTTAAACGACGAAAACAACCGCTCAACTGGTTGAAATATCAAGGTTCACATTACGGTGTGAGCCTTGAGTTTATTTGGGGATGCAGGTAAGGTTACGCGAACATTTTCAAAGTAGCTTGATATGGATTTCCAACAACTTCTTCACCAAAAACAGCGCAAATGGACTAGAGCCATTTATCTGATGGCAGCACTGCTTGTCGCGCTGAGTGCGATTTACCTAATGGTTGGCGATCTTTTCATTTCCCCTCTGGGCACATTGTCCACGTTAGAACAAAAACTACTGATTGATTTACGCTTACCTCGACTATTGGCGGCCATTGCTATCGGGGCAGGGTTAGCCGTATCTGGCGCAAGTTTACAAGTCTTATTGGGTAACGTATTAGCAGAGCCCGGTGTGCTCGGCATTTCTGGTGGTGCAAGTTTGGCTATGGTTATCGTGCTGTTCTTCTTGCCGTTTGCTCCCACACCAGAACTGTTCATGATTGCCGCCGTTTTAGGCTCGCTCTGTTTCACCGTGATACTGGTGAGCATGGTAAAAACGATGCGACTCACCACGGCTAAATTACTGCTAGTGGGTGTCGCGTTAGGCATTCTTTCTGGCGCGATGGTGACATGGGCGTTCTATTTTAGTGATGACTTAAGTCTACGCTTATTGATGTATTGGCTGATGGGCAGCTTAGGTGGCGTCACTTGGTATCAACACTCGCTCACGTTGGTGATGATCCCCGTGATTATTTGGCTGTGCCTGCAAGGTAGTAAGCTAGATAAGTTAATGATTGGCGAAACGCATGCCGCACAGTTAGGCGTAAACGTACCGAGATTGCGCTGGCGTCTAATTTTCGCCGTGTCTATTTTAGTCGGCTGCGCGGTAGCTTTAGGTGGCGTGATCAGCTTTGTTGGCTTGGTTGTGCCACACTTATTGCGTTTAGCGATTGGTACTGATAACAAATACCTTCTTCCTTTGTCTGCCGTTGCTGGCGCTGCGTTGTTGGTGTTTGCTGATATCTGTGCAAGAACCTTATTAGATTCCGCAGAGCTGCCTTTGGGTGTGATGACCACCAGTATCGGTGCGCCTATCTTCATTTGGATGTTAATTAAAAATCATGATTCAAATTAAGAGCCTGAGCGTCGGCGCTCGTTTATTACCACTATCATTTGAGCTCAAGCAAGGGCAGGTGACTCACGTTATCGGCCCTAATGGCAGCGGTAAAAGTACCTTGCTCGAAGCGATATCTGGAATTGGTGATGGTTACAAAGGCGATATAAAGATCGACGGGCAGGATTTGTCGGAGCTGTCTTTACAAGATTTATCATTGCATCGTGCTTACTTGTGCCAAAGCGCAAGGCCAGCCTTCAACTTAGAAGTGTTCCAATATCTTGCATTGTCACTGCCAAGCTCCTCACACGGCCTTGATGCTGAAATCAACGCAGCTTTGGAAGAAATCAGCCAGATGCTAGACATTGCAGACAAACTTCATCGCTCAATTCAGACACTGTCTGGTGGTGAATGGCAACGCGTACGTTTGGCGGGAATGTGCCTGCAAATTTGGCCGACACTTAACCCATACGCGAAGCTGCTGATCCTCGACGAACCCGCAGCTCCGTTGGATATTGCTCAAGAAGCCTTGTTGTACAAGCTTATCGAACGAGTGGCTGAGAAGGGCATCGCCGTGATCATGGCTAACCATGATTTGAACAGAACACTAAGACACGCAGACCAAGTGTTGTTGCTCGATAAAGGTGTACTTCAAGCATCAGGCTCAGCTGATCAAGTGCTTACCCCTGAGCAGCTAGAGTCCGTGTTCAACACCGAAGTCAAAAGTATCTCAGTCGACAATCAGACCTATCTTTTGTTTGGTTAAAAGACTAATTAGTTAAGCTGCTCATTGGGTTTAAGGCGAGTTAGTAAAGGAAGCAAATATGTTTAGATACATCCAAAGAAGAAGAATCAAAAAGGTGATTAAGTCATTGTCTGCAAAGATGGTGAAGAGCTACGGAAGCCGTGATTTCTTCTCTATTGGGCAGGTTGAAACAAGTTCTCGTGAGTTGAGTAAACGCCAACAACAGATTGCTTTAGCCTTGTTTGCGGATCCACAAGATCTTGCTGTTGAATTAGCTCCAACTATTCAGTTGCTGCGTAATGATGTGTCTAATGACTTCTTTGGCGGAGAAGACTACACAGCGCGAGATGTACTTAATCTATTGGGTGGCGGCGGTTGGAAGGGCGGTCGTATGGACGATGACATGTCACATCGCATGGGCATGCATAGCCGTTATTAAATATCTTCTTACTACCTAACGCCTTTATATCCCCAAAGCGGCTTAATCATAAAGCCGCTTTTTTATTCATTCCGAATAATGTTCCCTCAATCAACATAGAATACTGAAATGTCATAATTCGAAGCAACATCATCTATCTACAACGCATTTGTTTGAGTTGTGTGATGCTGATTCCTATCAATATAAAACCCGCTGTTATTGATAAAATTGACGTATATATTTTTCGTTGTTCTTTAAGTCAGAAACTATAAACCTTCGAATTACAGTGCTGGTTGGTTAGTAACCAATTGGTTTTGTGTTTAGGGTAAAATAATAGAGAGTGGGAAAGTGACAACAATAAATAATAATATTCTAAAAATAGCAGTGGGTATGGCTATGCTATCGAGTGTGCCGTCAGTGGCAAATGCTCATGGTTGGTCTGAGTTTCCAAGCGCGCGTCAGAACACGTGTTACGAGCAAGGCGGGATTTGGTCGGGTACACCACCTAATGCTGCGTGTGCTCAAGCAAAAGACATTTCGGGTTCATACCCGTTTGTTCAACGTAACGAGTACGCGAAAAATATCCAAGATTTCAACAACATCAATGCTGTAAAAGCGGCGATTCCTGACGGCACGTTATGTTACGCCAATGATTCGCAAAAACGCGGCATGGGTGCACCTCATACAGGCTGGACTCGTACCGAGCTAAATACTGGTACATTTGAATATGTATTCAACGCGACTGCACCACACAACCCGTCATTCTGGGAATTCTACCTAACGAAACCAAACGCAGACCTGAGCAAAGGCCTAGCGTGGGGAGACTTAGATCTTATCCAAGAAGAGGGTAACGTTCCGGTTAATGGCGGTAAGTACCGCATTAATGTCACTATTCCTTCTGACCGCTCTGGCGATGCGATTCTATTCGTTCGCTGGCAGCGTAATGATGCTGCGGGCGAAGGCTTCTATAACTGTTCTGACATCACTATCGCAGGTGGTACAACCCCTCCACCAGAGCCGGGTCCAGAGCCTGATCTAGTGCGTGGCGACCTATTCATTTCAGAAGGTTTTGGAACTCCACAAGCTGGCGACACCGTTAAGTACGATATCATCAACAAGTATGGTGAAGTAGCGCGAAGCTTCGACATCGTCATTGATGCTTCAAACGTTAACGATTGGGCTCGTTTGTTAGCTTCAGAAATTAATGGCTGGCACGAAGAGTTTAAAGATGGCGCGATCTTCATTGGTGACTGGCATGCTGAAATGCAGCACTACATGTACTTCCAAAACGATCCTTCACGTAACTTCTTCAACTCAAAAGATAGCCGTGCTTCTGGTCAGTTAACGTTGATTGATGGTGGCGACGGTGGTGTTGAACCATTGAAAGGTGACATCTACGAGCTAGTGAAGAGTGACAATGTAGTCAATGCTGGCGATAAGGTTGTGATTGCAACAAGCGAAGCCGCGACATTGACTCAAACTCAAGGTTCTTCAGTAAGCATCCAAAATAACGGCACGGCTTCTATCGTAGTTGATACCACTGGCATCACTGCAAACGAAACTTTATCGTTTATGGCTAGCTCGATTGAAAGCGACAGTGTTGAAACCTTCACTTTTGAAGTAATTGCCGATGACGGTGGCGTGACACCAGAACCAGATCCAACGCCGGATCCTGATCCGACTCCTGACCCAGACCCTACGCCAGATCCAGGTACGTGGGACTCATCAGCGACTTACCTTGGTGGCGAAGTCGTGACTTACTCGAACCAGTCATGGAAAGCACAATGGTGGGTTCAAGGTGGTACTAACCCTAAAGCGACTTACGAAAATGACAAATGGGGCGTTTGGCGTCCAGCCAACTAATCTTAATTAGCTTTAAAGTAATAACCAAGGCACCACACTTTTTGACGAGTGTGGTGTCTTTTTTAGCGTCTGCATTTGCGGTTCTGAATGTCATCAGCCTAGAAAAAGGTGATTCAGAAACGGAGTCTTAATCGCTGGGCAGGGCTCTATAAGAAGATGATAGTTATATAGAAAACAAGAGCTATATAAAAAGACCAGAAGCGTGAGTTTCTGGTCTTTTACGTTTTGTAATGTGTTGAAGAATTATTCCAGAGTAAGGTTTTCTTTAATCTCATCGTTAAGATACCCCTGATCAAAATCTGGTGTCATGAATTCGACGAAGGAGGAGTCTAGATAGCTCGTTTCTAGATAACTCGACTCTAGATAATGGAAATCTAAGTGATCAGCACTTGCGTAGGTTGGAATTGCGGAAAACAAAACGATACTGATCGCTGCAGCGATATTAATGGCTTTGTTACGTTGAGGAGTCATTTTCATAGTAGTGCCCTCGAAAGGTGGGCAAATCCATCTGCCTATGAGAATTGAATCTGAGAAATTTAGAAGTCGTAAGACAAACCAAGTGTGATGATGCTGTCGTTGTCGATCGGGCCCATCGATTGGCCGTTCAAGTAAAGGTCACCTTCGTTGGTGTTGAAATAGGTGTATTTCACGTAGGGTGTCCAGTCGTCGATGCTCTTAGAGAGAACGACTTCGTGTTCATTGGTACGGTAGTCGCCTTGATGAAAGATTACGTTGTCATCGTTGTGGGTAAACCCGCCATTGGATCCATCACTGTTTTCGTGAGTGTATTGGTAAGCTAAATCCCAGCCTGAGAGTGAGTACCCCGCACCGGCGATGAACTTATTAGTGTTGATCGTGGTGTCGCTTACATTCTCGAGTACTTGCCCTGACTGGTTATATCCCAATCCACTGAATACATTGAAGTTATCATTGACTTGGTAATCAATAATACCTTCGATTAATAACTCTTCACCGTTGTCCCATTTACCGAGTTCACCGTATAGGTTGAACGTGAAGGACTCGCTGATGTGAAAGTCGTGGCCGTAACCCGCTGCTAACCAACCTTGGTCATCAAAACCTATATAGACTTGTCCATTTTCTGAGGTATCGATTAATGCGCCAGCTTCTGTGGTGTAGACACCGTTATCAGCAGCATTAGAGGCAACGTTTTGTTCGATGTAAACTTGAGTCGAAGTCGCAAACGCTGCGCTGCTGAGTAACGTAAGTGGTAGAGCAATAAGGTTAAGTTTTTTCATGGATTCTCCAGTGTCGTTCTATTGAATTAACTTGCTGGAGAGTATGTGATTAAACTGAATTTATATTAATAGGGTTAACTTTAGTTAAAACCTCAGTTTCATTTATGTTTCCTTAATGCTGATTTGATTGCTTCACGGGTTTTGATGTGCTGTTCGTCTTTAGCGTAGCGGCGGTGATAGAGCATTCGAAACGTGATCGGTCTTAATTTGATGGGGATAGGGTGAACGCGTAAGCCAAGCGCCGGTGCGAGCATTTCTGCAAAAGAACGAGTAGAAGCGGCGATATAATCTGTCGTGCTTGCCAAAATCAGCATGCTTGAAATTGAGCTGGTTTCAATTCTGACTTTTCTCGGCTCGATATCGCTCTCTGATAAAAACTCGACCGTGTTCATGTTGGCGCGTTTGATCTTGAGCGCAATATGCTCCTCTTGGAAATACTCTTCTTTACTTAGTGTCTCACCAATTCGAGGGTGGTTGATTCGAGTCAGACACACGGGCTCCTCATCGACGATGGTTTCTTCAATCAATGAGTGTTTCTTACTCGAAAGTACATCAATGACGATATCCACTTTTTGTGCAGTAAGCGCATCAAACAGTTCTTCCTCTTCGAGCGGCGCTTCCGTGAAGCTTACGCCTTCAACCTGGCTAACGAAATGAAGCAAGCTCTCTGTGCAATAGACTTTAAGGTCATTCTTTTGCTGCTCAACCGTTCCAATGATGTTCAATGGGTCTTCTATCTTATTAGCGAGTGATACCGCTGCTCCAGTGGGCGCGATACCTCGTCCTTCTCTCACAAATAAAGCCTTGCCCACGACACCTTCGAGTCTCTTAATCGCCGCACTTACCGCGGGCTGAGAAATATCGAGCTGCTCTGATGCCACGGTGATAGAGCTGTGTTTGTAAACGGCCAAAAATGTCGTCAGTAGATTAAGGTCCAAATTCAGTTCCCTCTATTCTTATTGCCACTCATCCAAATCATGGTGGAGTTATCATTAACTCATAAATGAAATGGAGGTTTTAAGTAAAGTTTACACTATATATCGAGGTTCTGTTTATTAATAAACTTGTTTGCATCGGAGTGAGGAAGGAACTTCATTCATTTACTAAATACTCAGACCGATAGGTGAAACTATGAGAACTTTCGCAAAATTATCAATCATCTCTACAGCAATGATCATCACGACAACCGCTTTTGCTGCTGACCCAATGATGCAATACAACACCAAGCAAACTAACTCTGATATTCAAAAACTCGAGAAATTTGAATATCACGAGGGTGAAACCCTTGAAGAGTATCTGAGCACTCAACCTAAGGGGAACTTGTACTCTTCAGAAGAAGAGGTGCTTTCTGTGTTAATGGGCGGTGTAAACAATGGTGACTATCGCAAAGAAACCAATTCAGGTTGGAAAGAAGGCCTGATGTTTGAGGGCATTGCACCTTATGGCGATCACATGGTGTCGGGCGCCAACTGGTTCCCACGCACTGAAGAAGTTCAACCGGATGAAATGCGTGTCACGTTCATGGGGACATCACCAATGATTCGCCCGGGGCAGGCAAACACCTCGATATACGTCGAATTGGGTAACGGCTCTAACTTTGTCTTTGATTTAGGTGAAGGATCAATTGCGAACTACGTAGCGGCGGGTGTCGCGATGAATGAACTCGACCATATCTTCATTACTCACTTACACGTAGACCATTACGGCTCGTTACCTTACCTGTATAAATTTGGTGGTTGGAATGGTCGCTGGGAAAAGCCGCTTAACATTTATGGTCCGAGTGGTGCGACTCCAGAATATGGCACTCGTCATATGATTGAAGGCATGCAGCAAATGTTGAACTGGCACACCGACGCATTTGATGTGTTCCCATCAGGCAACGACATAGTGGTACACGAGTTTGATTTCCGCGACGACGGAGGTGTTATCTATGACCAAGACAATGTGGAAGTGATTCACTGGCGACGCAGTCACGCAAAAGATGGCGCGTCTGGTTACCGCTTGAATTGGACTCAAGATGACGGTCGAGTGCTTTCGTTTGTTTGGACAGGAGACGGTCGCCCAACCGAGTTGGATTTGAAATACGCAAAAGGTGCAGACTTGTTCATTACTGAGCTGCAAACCGAAACGTTTGGTGTGTCTTCGATTATTCAAGGTGTGCCGCCATTCTTAGCTCGTTACACCGTTGATACTCACCATACACCAGCGTACGCGGCGGGTTATGTGGCGAATGAAGTACAACCGCGCTTGTTCATGACAACGCACATGACATTCGACCCATATCTTAATGAGGAAACTGTTGCAGAGGTTCGCCACCATTGGCAAGGACCTTACCACTTCGGTGCGCCTGATGGCATTGTCGTTAACATGACTAAAGATAATGCGTGGGTTCGTGAAGGTATTTTGCCTGATTTTCCGAATGCGCGAGCGCCACAATTTGATATGGCAGATGGGTCTGACTTTAGAATCCCATTACCTAAAAACAGCCGTGAAGACATACAAGAACAAGAGATTCGTGATTTAGAGTTGGATCCAAAACTGTACTACCCAGAAGGCTACCACCCAGAGCTGTTAACTGAGTGGCCAGTCGACCGTGACATCGTGATCCCAGCTGAACAAGTACCAGAAGCAATGAAGCAAGGTATGAACACCAAGCAAGAATACATGGATAGAGTGCGTGCTCACCACAATCTTGAGCGCAAGTCGGTAAGTCGTCCAACTGAGCCTGGTGAAGGAGCAGGAACCGACAACAAATAGGGTATTTGTAGTGAGGGCTGATATTGCCCTCACATCCTAAAAAGTTAGGTAAATAAACCCATTCTCTTACTCAATCATAAAAACTATTGCTTACAACATCTTTGCTTAGAATATCTGGAGTTCATTATGAAAAAATCAATTTTAGCGGTCGTCATTCTATCTTTAGTGTCAGCGTCTGTTTTCGCTAACGGACAATCAAATGCTCACAACTATCAACCTGGTGCGACGAATAACTCAGAACGTTTAGCGGATATTGATCCTAACTACGAACTGACCTTACCTTCAGAAAAAGAAGGCTACACCATGTATGACAACCAATCCATGTCTGATGGCGGGACCTACACAACGTATGTCAAACCGAATCCTTCCGATGCAATGCATGTCGCCGATGAAGGCTCGCTAAAAATAACGCATGGAGAAGGTGGTGTCATTATGACGGAATACACCACAAAGAATGGGCAACACACGTTTTCAGTGATGTGCGGCTACACTTCGGGTCCATCATACTGGGCTGACGGAAAACCATCGAAGGTATGTGAAGAGGCGCAAGCACTAGCGGTTGCATTGGAAGCAAAAGGTGAATGGGAGGTGAAGCCAATGACTTACACCATCGCACCAGCAAGAATCGTAGTTGATAAGTGATTTTTGTCTATAGAACGCTCGTTATATCGAGCCTCGTTATCCAATCATATTGATTATTTGTAGTGAGACAGAGGGGTACTCAGGCTGAAATGGTCTTGAAGTTCCCCTTAACTTAGCTCATCTCACAAGAAGCTAAGTCAGCCAACTAATCAAATTTGTATTCGAAAATACAGAAGGTCTATCCCATGAAAAATACCATTAAGCTACTGGCTATCGCATGTGTTTTACTTACTCCAATGCTTGTCGCCGCTGCCGAACATAATCATAGTCACAATCATTTTAACCCTGAATTAGAGAAACTTGGCGACGATATTATTGGTCTAACCGTGTGTTACAAAAATGGTCATCTATCAGATGAGAATCAAGAGCCTGCGTTTATGAACCTTATCAACCACGCCAATGTAGAAGGTGAGGAGCTGGGGATGTTCTACATGGACAAATTGGGCCCTAAAGCCGAGCAAATCATGAGTGATGATGAGGCTCGACGTTTATGGACCGAAGAATATTGTGCTGATTTAACTGATACCTATTTGGACTCACACAAGTTAGCTCAAAGAGCAAATGAACACAAAGGTTATTCCCACGGACACGATCATGGACATAACCATAATCACGATCACCATGGACATGGCGACTTGACACCAGAGGTGCTTGAGCAAGATATCGAACGAGGTCGTTTACTCAGTATCAACTAAGCCCAATAAAATAAGTTCATCTAACCTATTGTTAAATATTCACTATTTGATAGTGTGTCTAGGTGCACATTAAGGATGTGTTTCATATTTAGCGATGAAAATAGTAGGAGTTGCGATGAGTATTATAGTGAGACGGTCTGAACCGTCAGATGCAAAGGGAATAAAAGAAGTTTACGAATGCACTAATGCTTATACCGGTACGCTGCAACTCCCAAATCCATCTCTGGAAAGCTGGCAAAAACGAATCTCTAATATGCCTGACAACGTGTACTCATATGTCGCGATGATCGACGATGAGATTGTTGGTAATTTGGGAATGGAAGTGTGTGTGAATCCAAGAAGACGACATGTTGCTTCATTTGGTATGGGTGTTAAAGACGATGTGTTAGGCAAAGGTGTGGGTAGTCAACTGCTCGCAACAGCAATCGATTTGTGTGATAACTGGATTAACATCAAACGGCTTGAGCTAACGGTCTATACCGATAACGAAAGAGCGATCAGCCTGTATAAGAAGTTCGGTTTCGTGATTGAAGGAGAGTCCGCAGGGTTCGCTTTCAGAAATGGCGAATATGTGGCGGCTTATCATATGGCTCGACTGGTATAGCATTTAGCTACGATTAACACACAGCTACGATTAACACAGTTAGAATTAACTGACAGATAATAAAACGCCACGTTATTTAAACGTGGCGTTTGCTATTTTGGTGCGCTGGTGCTTTAAAGAGCTACAGCCATAACCTTAGTTCAGTCGTAAACTTAGTTAAGCCGTTAGTGGCTCAAGGTTCGCAGGACGGTAGTGTACAGATTTTAGTACTTTACCTTGGCGAACTGTTTTACCTTCCGATACAAAATCTTCAGCGCATTTAGCAATGATGTATTCACCTTTTTGAACCGCCATTAGCTTAATGTTCTGCTCAGCATAGAATGCTTCTGTTTCTGCGTATTCTGTTTCATTACGGCATACTTTGCTCATGTTGCTTGAGTGTACTTCGTCCCAGCAAGGTAAGAAGTCAATTGAACGGTTTTTGGCAACGTTCAACAGTAAGTCGATTAAGTAGCTGATCGCTAGGTTGTCTTCTACTTTGGATTGGCCAAGGTGAACCAAACGTCCCATCAAAACATAAACGCTGTCTACAATAGCGTCCGCTTGTTCGATTTTAGAGTCAGCTTCTGCAAGTTCTGTTAGCTCTTCGATCGCTAGAGAGGTATGTAGCGTATCGCCTTTTTCGTCCATTGTTTCAGGAGCAGCAACCGGCAGATCAAAAGTACTGCGGAACTCTTCAATGTCGCGGTAAAGGTGATCGTAGATTTCTTGGTTTAGTTGAGAAAGGTTCATATTCCTATCCATTTTGTTTCGTTAATGGACCATTTTAACAAAGGTAGTAATGGGGTGCTAACGCAAAGTGGAAGAACGCGACTTTTATTCATTGGACCAATGAGGTATTTTGCATACAAACTAATTGATTATTATGTTTTTTTACACTTTACTCTTCTTAATATACGAAATATTAATGTTGCCATTAATGTCAGCAGTAGTGGAATCCCATTTATGAACCAAGCCAGTGAAAGCGAAATTGTTATACGCCGCTTGTATCAAATCACCAATGATTATCGAAAGGGCTTCGATATTCAGATCGCTCAGCTGCTTATTATGGGGCTTGAACGCTTCAACCTTGATATTGGTATCTTATCGAAAGTCGATGGCAATACTTATGTTGTTGAACATTGTGTTACGCCTGAAAGGGTAGAACTCAATAGCGGTGACACTTTTGATTATCGTTCAACCTATTGCGAAATTACCTGTAAATCGATTGGTCCTATCTGTATTGAGCATTGTGGCAAACACGATAAGTATGCGAAGCATCCTGCTTACCAGTCTTTTGGCTTGGAGTCTTATATTGGGGTTCCCATTTTCGTTAATGATGAGCTTTATGGCACCTTAAACTTTTCAAGCCCAGCCCCCTATCATCGCGAGTTCAAAGAGTTCGATGTCGACGTGATGAGACTAATGGCATCATGGATTGAAGTGGAGCTGGTTAGAAGACAGCAAGAACGAAAACTCAAAGAGCTGAATGAGAAGTTAGAGTACCAAGCTCTTTATGACCCTCTTACACACTTACCGAATAGACGTTGCTTGTTCAAAACGTTGAACGCAGAAGTGGAGCAGTTAAAAGGATCTTTAGGAAAGGGAACCTTAGCGGTTGTCGACATCGATTTCTTTAAGGTCGTTAATGATACTTACGGTCATCAAATGGGTGATGTTGTCTTAAAGAAAGTGGCGAACGTGCTGAGCAATAACACTCAAGAGGGTGAGTTTGTGGCACGCTTTGGTGGCGAGGAGTTCATTCTTTGGTACCCCAATAAAACACCAAGTTGTGTTGAAGATAAGTTCATGACTCTTTTGCAAGAGATGAAGAAAATCACACTGGATAGAAAGCCTGTCACTATATCAATCGGCGCGTGTCATTTTGAGTTGAGTACAGGGGATACCAAAGGGGAAAGGATGTCGGCGTTAGATAAGCTCATCAAAGTTGCCGATGAATGCCTGTACATTGCGAAACAAAATGGACGAGATCAGTTCATTTCTCGTCCATATCATCAAGAACGCTCAGGAATATGAGCCATCTTGCTAGCGATTAACTGAACAGGTAAGGGAACAGTTGACGACGTTCTTCCGGCGTTAAGGATTCAACTCTCGCGATGTTTGTATCAGGAATCGCTTCAGGGTTAGGGTAGTGCTTCAACACTTTTTCCATACTCGCTTCACGAATCAAATGGTAAACCGGATACGGAGAACGGTTCGTTAGGTTTTCATCGTCTTCTGGATCTGCACCACCAAAGCAATAGTCTGGGTGGAAGGTTGCTACTTGGTAAACGCCTTCCCAACCTTCTTGCTTGATCAACGCTTCAATCCAATCAATGAACATGTTGTAGTCGAAGAAATCTTGCAGCATGTTAGGTACAACCACCAAAGTTGTCTCCAACTCGGCGACTGGCGTGTTATCTAACTCTACGAAATGCGTCATGATGTCTTGCAACAACACTTCTTCTGTATTTGCTTCACTCACAAAGATCTTAATCTGTTTATTACGTTGTGGCTTGGCTGCGAATGGACACAGGTTTAGGCCAATAACGACATCGTCTAACCACTGTTTTACTTGGTCGTGGATGGTTTGAAGATCTGTGCTTTGAGTGTTCGACATAACAGGTTCCGAAATGAAATTTTGCGTAGGATATCAGAACGGACGTCAATCAAAAGCAATAATTGAGTTACAACCTCAGTCGTACTTATGCTTGTGCGAGTTTAGAGGCCGATACTTGAAGTTGTTTTAATTGGTAGACCCAAGCAAATATGGCAACATAGAAGATTGAACCGCCCGCAATCACACCATTCCAACCGAACAGTTGCCAGCAATACAAGAGTAAGAAGCCACCTAAGCTCCCGCCAATATAATAGTGAACCAAGTAAAGTGCAGTTGCTGTCGCCTTAGCGCTTGGTGCTTTTTGACTTACCCAAGAATAGGCAAGGGTATGGGCGAAGAACGCGCCGCCACTAATCAATAACAAGCCTGCTAACATGAACGGGACTTTGTCGATGGCAGAAATTAGCATTCCGATTAAGCTAATACACACGCCCATCAATATACCGTTTAACGGATCAAAGCGAAGTGTCCATTTGTTGGAGAGCTTAGAGCTTACCGTACCGGCCAAGTAACATAGGAATATCAGTGAAGCTAAGCCCACAGGCACTGAGTGAGGTTCGGATACCAACCTAAAGCCCATTACTGAATACAGGTTAACGAATAGCGCGAAGTTAGCGCCACCAATCAACATCGCGAGCCACAAGGCACGGTTTCTTAAGTGCATTACAACGGAGCGGTTGTGATGAAAGAACAGCCCTTTTTGAGGTTTGAAGTTTTGTTGGTCAGGCAGGCTATACGCAATATAGAGAGCGCCGATTAAGGAGCCGACCACGAAAAACAAAACCGTTGCGTGCCAGTCAAAATAATCCGTAATCAAGCCACCCAATACACGCCCGAATATTCCACCTAGTGAGTTGGCTGCAATATAGCCGCCGATCGCGACTGCAAATGCTTTGGGTGATAACTCTTCCACCATATAGGCAACCGCCACGCCCGCAAAAGCAGCGACTGCGATTCCCATGAATGCTCTGGCAATAACAAGTTGCAGTAGAGTGGTTGTGAACACCATGCTCAATCCAATCAAAGGAATAGCGAACAGACTGAACAGAATAATGGGTTTTCGACCAAAGGTTTCAGAAGCGATTGCCCAAGGCACCAAACTGATGGAAAGCCCTAGCGTTGTCGCGGCAAACAGCCAGTTGATCTGAGTTTCAGATACTTGGAAGTGCTCCGCCATGTGCGGCAAGATAGGCTGAAAGAGGTAAAGGTTACAGAAAATGATAAATGAACCAATCGCCAATGATTGAGTGATACGTTTGTATTGAGGGCTGCCTTTATCAAACATTTACGTTGTGCCTGCGCGAGTTAGTAAGCTATTTGTGAACAAGTTATCAGTACAGGTGTGATTAAAGAAATATATTAAAAATATCACCTCTATATATTAAATATATCGCCATGCTTGAATCAAAACCTCTTCGACATTTTCTGGCCGTTGCTCAGTTTGGTAACTTCACCCAAGCGGCCAAAGCGCTGCATATTGCACAACCTGCATTGAGTATCTCCATTAAAAAACTAGAACAGACACTTGAGTTGATTTTATTCCGTCGTGGAGATAAATCCGTCACCTTAACGGAAGAGGGAAAGGTACTGTTTGAGCATGCGAAGCGAATCGCCCAGCAGTTTGATGACGCTCAACTCGCGATGAATGAGCTAAAGGGGTTAGAGAAAGGCGAGGTTCGATTAGGCGCTCCAAGTATGATGGGCAGTTATTTTTTTCCCCAAGTCGTGATGGCCTTTAAAAGCCAATACCCAAACCTAAAGTTGACCTTGATTGATGCAGGCACCGCATCTATTCGTGAAATGCTGTTAAACGGCGAACTCGATATTGGCGTAATCAACCATGAAAACGTGCCTGATGATCTTGAAACTGACCACCTGTTAAGCTCAGAAATGTTAGCTGTAGTTGGCAAAGATCACCCACTGGCAACGCAACCATCCATCACCTTTGAAGAATTTTTTGCTCAAGAGCTGATCATGTTCAAATCGGGCTACTTCCACCGCGATTTTATCGATGCGACTTGTAAGAAGTACAATCTCGATATGACCATTGCGTTCGAAACCAATTTATTGCCAATGATTCTTTCTATCGTGAAGCGAGAGTTTGCCATCACCGCGTTGCTTAGCTTGGTGACAGAATACGAGGAAGATGTCGTAGGCGTGCCATTTAAAGACCCTGTGAAACTGAACCTATCTTTGGCGTGGAGAAAGGAAGGGTATCTGTCAAAAGCAGACCGAACCTTTATTGATTTCGTTAAGCGGTATGTGTGATTTAGTAAGATTTAAATAAACAAAGCCCGAACATCCTAGATTGGATATTCGGGCTTTGTTGTATAGAAGTATGACTGGCTCAGAGCACGTTAGGTGTTCTTTGAGTTATACATCTTATCGAAGTTTTTCTGATTCCAGCCGACCATCACTTGATCGCCGATTTTAAGCACGGGGATAGAACGAGCACCCATTGCTTGCAATTCTTTACGGCCACGCTGCATTTTTGCATTCGTTAGGCGATATTCAATTTTCTTCGAATCCAAATAGCGTTGTGCATCTTTACAGTGCGGGCATTTGTCTGCGACGTACAATACAACACGTTTCATTTTTACAATCTCTTTTTGAGTGTAGCTCTTGGTGAATCTCGCTAAAGTGTAACGAATCCTAGGTGATTAGAAAAGTGTGATCAGTTACACTATGCGGCTCAATTTTCAAGACCACAACGTATTGTCGTGGTGTAACTTGTACGGTCTTTCAGCATGCATCCTTCTTTACGCTATATTCAAGGCTATCCTAAGCACATTCTTGATCCTGTTACTCAACTTGTAGAGTCGGGTAAATTGGTGCCTTGGTTTGAAGCTCGCTACCCAAAGAATCATGAAATAAAAAGCGAGAAAGCCCTGTTTGACTATGCGATTGAGATAAAAAATCGCTACATGAAAAAAACACCACCGATCAGCAAAGTGATTTACGACGGCAAGATACACCTAATCAATAATGCGTTAGGTCTGCATTCTTACGTTGCTAAGAATCACGGTGGAAAGATCAAATCAAAGAATGAAATTCGTATCGCCAGTGTTTTTAAAAATGCACCAGAACCTTTGCTAAGAATGCTGGTGGTACACGAACTGGCGCATATCAAAGAGAAAGAGCACGACAAAGCCTTTTACCAACTATGCTGTCACATGGAATCGGAATATCATCAACTTGAGTTGGATGCCCGTTTATTCATGATGTATTTAGATTTAAAGAAGTAGCCCAATGAGCCAATCACAAAATAGAACGACGCTAAGCCTGTCGAAAAACAGCACTTCATCAGCAAAAACAAAAGACAACCAAGCTGATGTTAAGACAAGTACAGCTAAGCCAAGCAGCGACAAGCGTATTTCTACAAAGAACACATCTGATAAAAGCCGCAAGAATAGTGCACCTAAAGGCACGGGCAATAACAAAGCAAAGCGACCTTTTGCAAAAGATAGCAGAGGTAAACCGGGTGCCAATAAAGGATCATCGAATAAGGGTTCTTTCAATAAAACGGCTTTTAACAAGAACGCAGCTCAGAAAAGACGCTCGGCTGAAAAACCTCAAGGTGGATTACACCCAAGAAACCAGCACACTGGCCGCTATAACTTCGAGTTACTAGTTGCAGCCTTGCCTGAGCTAAAAGAGCATCTGATCAAGAATCCGGTTGGCGAAGACACCATTAATTTCTCTGATCCATTGGCTGTTAAGCTACTCAACAAAGCTTTGTTGGCGCATCACTATGGCGTTAAACATTGGGATATTCCTGCTGGTTACTTGTGCCCGCCAATTCCTGGTCGTGCAGACTACATTCACAGAGTGGCCGACATCCTTAATAGCGATGGCCAAGGTGAACCCTATAACCACGCGTCTGTGAAAGCATTAGATATTGGTGTCGGTGCAAACTGTATCTACCCAATCATTGGTGCGACAGAGTATAAGTGGCGTTGTACAGGGACAGATGTTGATTCAGTCTCCATCAAAACAGCGAACTTCATAGCGGAAAGCAACCCTAATCTAAAAGGTAAGATCCGCGCTCGCCTACAAGCTGACTCTGAATCTATCTTTAAGGGCGTGATTAAGGATAATGAACGTTACGATGTCACTATTTGTAATCCTCCATTCCACAGCTCTCTTGAAGAGGCTGAAAAGGGGTCACAACGTAAACTGGATAATCTAGCGGCGAACCGTGCTAAGAAAGCCGGTCAGTCATTCAAGCCTGAAACGAACAAGAAGCCAGTTAAGTTAGATAAATCAACTAAGCAAGCTAAACCAACCTTAAACTTTGGTGGTCAAAAAGCCGAGCTTTGGTGCCCAGGTGGTGAAGCCGCTTTCATTATGAAGATGGCAAGAGAGAGTCAACTTTTTGCTACTCAAGTTTTGTGGTTTACGACATTGATTTCTAAGAAAGACAACGTCGATATGGTTCGTTCAGAACTGGGCAAGCTGCGAGCGAAACAAGTAAAAGTCGTCGAGATGTCACAAGGCCAGAAGGTAAGTCGCTTTATCGCATGGACCTTTATGGACGATGAGCAAAGACAAGAGTGGATTGCGCTAAAATAGCGGCTGCACTTAGTTAAGTTATTAAGCTGAAATACGGACGGGCTTGTTGTTAACGCAACAAGCCCGTTTTTTGTGTTTTACCTATACGCTAAGCAGAAAGCAACTCATCTAACTTACTCTGATATTTCTGCTCTAGAGCTCTGTTGCCTGCTTTATTTTCGAGATCGACCAAGATTTTAAGTGATGGAATTTGATAGCCATAACGCTGGTGGAATTTGAATAAACGGAGTCGAGCTTCATTGTAATCGGCGTCACTCACTTCAATCTTTGAAAGCTGCAGTATCGATTTCACGCGGTTTGGATCGTGGTCAATCGCTCTGCTGAAGTAGTACTTCGCTTGGTCTGTATTGCCAGCCTTAAATGCGCAAAACGCGGCGTTTTCATAACTTGCAGACACCAAGTAGTAGTAGGGTTGGTCGATGGCGCGATTGAAGTAATTATCGGCTTGTTCGTATTCGCCCTGTTTACACAAGAAGGTACCGTAGTTGTTCAATACATTGCCATTTCTTGAATCAAGACTGAGTGCTTTGCGGTAAGTGCTTCTCGCTTCATCTACTTCACCCACTTGTTCGTAGTAATGCGCCATTGAAAGCCGAGCACGGTAGTAGCTAGGTGCGTGTTTAATCGCGAGCTCAAGGTTTTCACGCGCTCTCACCATATTGCCTTGTCCCATATAGCCCAAACCTAATTCGATTCGAGATTCAGACATCGCGATAGGATCACTTTCAATCTTTGGCGGTCCTTCAGTGACAGAGACACAACCGGCCAAGGAAAGCGAGGCAAGTAGTACCACACTTGATAACGAAAGAGGGCGGGACAACGAAATCGGATTTGAAAATGATGGCTTGGCAGGCATGTGAAGCTCCTTATGAACACCAACCCATCATATGAAATCAAACCCATTGAAGTCGTAAATCTATCATGGAATGCGACCCACACACCATAAAAAAACCGCGTCCAATTCGTCGTTTTATCAACAACATACTGAACACGGTTTATGTGTTTGTGAATCGGAAGAAAGAACTTAATCGTCTTTGGTAAAGTTGTCTTCGCTGAAATGATCCAGATCGTAAGGCGTTTGTTGGTAAACGCAGTAGTTTAGCCAGTTTGAGAACAACAAGTGTCCGTGGCTGCGCCAGCTTGCAACCGGTTTGTTGTCTGGATTGTTATTCGGGTAGTAGTTGATTGGTATCACAGGCTCCATGCCTTCACCCAAATCTCGAATGTACTCATTGTGAAGTGTGTGAGAGTCGTACTCAGGGTGACCCGTTACAAACACGTTTCGCTTATCTTTGGTTGCTGCTAGGTATACGCCTGCAACATCAGAAGTTGCAAGAACATCAAGGTCAGTATGTTCCGCTAAGTACTCTTGAGAGAAGTCCGCATAGCGAGAGTGCGGAGCTAAGAATGTATCGTCGAAGCCACGTAAAATAGGGTGGTATGGGTTATGTATCTCGTGGTTATAAACACCAGACAGCTTCTCTTTACGAGTGCGTTTTGGCAAATCATAGAGTAATTTCAAACCAGCCTGAGCCGCCCAACACACGTATAGAGTTGAAGTAACGTGCTTGTTTGCCCATTCCATGATGGTTTTCAGGTGATCCCAGTAGATCACATCTTCAAATTGAACCAAGCCAAGCGGCGCACCAGTGATGATCAATCCATCAAAGTTTCTTTCTTTGACCATTTCAAATTGGCGGTAGAAGTTATCAAGGTGTTCAGTCGGTGTGTTTTTACTTGGTCGGTCATCAATGCGCAGCAGCTCTACATCCACTTGCAATGGGCTGTTCGATAGTAGGCGTAAAAATTGAGTTTCAGTTTCAATCTTCTTCGGCATTAGGTTGAGGATCAAGACTCGAAGTGGACGAATTTCCTGTGTCGATGCTCTTGATAACGGCATAACGAAGATGTTTTCTTCACGAAGAACATCGGATGCTGGCAATTGGTCTGGAATGCGAATAGGCACAGCTTTCTCCCTAAGCTAGATATGTAGACGTCTATACATCTAAATCTATAGTAGTTTGATACGCTTGTCGATATGCAAAATGGATAGATGTAAATTATTTGTGTTTTCTATCAGAAGTAATCCACGCGCTTCGAGGGGAGTCTCATTGTATTCAGTGATTGTCTGAGTCGTGTGTAAGTACTTGGTTTTCGTATGCTGAGCAGAGGCAGTTATCAGAGCAACTCGTTACTATTTACGATAAACTCATGTTTTCAAATTAGCCTGTACAGTGACAGATGAAGTTAATACTCATTCGAGGGTTGCCCGGTTCTGGCAAATCAACAAAAGCAAAAACCTACGATGCATTGCATGTCGAAGCCGATATGTATTATGTGAATGAGCAAGGTGAGTACCATTTTGATCCTAGGCAGCTGCAACAAGCTCATGAGTGGTGTCAAAACACAGCTGAAAACGGCTTAAAGCAAGGGTTTGATGTGGTTGTTTCGAATACCTTTATTAAGCATTGGGAAATGAAAGCCTACCGCCAACTTGCACTCAAATATAAAGCAGAATTAATTATCGAAGTGTGCCGAGAGCAATATGGCACTATTCACGACATTGAACCTTCAGTAATTAAGCGTATGGCGAAAGACTGGCAAGAATAGCCTCGTTCTTCTTCTGCTTGCGTGGCTGAATGGCAAATAGAATTAAATTAATAGAACAACTTCAAGGTAACGATTGAAATGGCAAAGCGCTCTGTTGTGGTCGACATGACTTCTTATGGTATCTATTCCACATGGGATTCAAAATCTAAAGATCTTCCAAAAATCCAAGAGTTCACCACCACCGTTGATGCTGAAATCGACGTAGAGTTTGGCTATATCCTGAATATCAAAAAAGCCAAAGGTGAGAAGATCCGTTACTGCATTTATCACCCAAACATCACCACAGACAAAGGTGAAGTGCTCGAACCGTTTGATGGTGAGGAGTATGTCGGTAACAATGACTGGGATTTCTACTTAGGTGACACTATTTGGGCTCCTGTCTCGAACAAGCTAGGAAAGTGGCGCATGACGGTTGAGCTAAAAGGCAACATCATCGCCGACAAGACATTCGACCTAGTAGCAAAAGACGAAGGCCAATTCTGGAAGCGTAGAGGGTTTTAGGTTCGACCTTCTATGTTCACCTAAACAACAAAAAGCCGAGCATCGTGATGATGTCTCGGCTTTTTTCATTGTGCTAGATAGAAGTGACTACCTAACTAATGGATTCGATTATTGCGTTACGTAAGCCACAACAAACTCAGTGATTGCGACCATGTCTTTCACTGCAATGTACTCTTCAGTGGTGTGAACTTTCGCCATACCAGTAGAAAGGTTAACTGTTGTCAGGCCTTTTGCGTTGAAGTTGTTTGCATCGCTACCGCCGCCAGTGCGTTTAGTGTTCGCTGTGACGCCAAGCTTCTCAAACGCCGATTTGATAGAAAGAATGTGCGGATGATCGTCTGCAATAACGAATGCATCGTAAGCACGAGTTGATTCGATTTCTACTTCAGCGCCGAACTGCTTAGCACTTTCTTGGAATGTAGAGATCATATGTTCAACTTGAGCCGTTAGCTTTTCGCCGTTTAGAGAACGTGCTTCAGCCACGACTTTAAGCTCTGGCATTACGATGTTAGTTGCTTGACCACCTTCAACAATACCAACGTTTGCTGTCGTTTCTTCATCGATACGAAGTAGGTTCATCTTAGTGATAGCGTCTGCAGCAACTTGAATTGCGCTGATGCCTTCTTCTGGTGCTAAACCAGCGTGAGCAGGGCGACCTTTGATTTTAGCAACAATCTTCTGCTGGCCAGGCGCTGCGTTTACGATAGTGC
This sequence comes from Vibrio sp. 10N.261.54.A5, assembly GCF_041471145.1. Taxonomy (NCBI): domain Bacteria; kingdom Pseudomonadati; phylum Pseudomonadota; class Gammaproteobacteria; order Vibrionales; family Vibrionaceae; genus Vibrio; species Vibrio sp. 10N.261.54.A5. The sequence continues at coordinate 125,102 of NZ_JBFRNU010000054.1, forward strand.
CAATTGGACCGCCTGTATCAAGTACGATTGCGTGCTCAGATTGAATGTAAGACATATCGAAGTTCAAAGAGCCGAACAGACCGCCTTCTTCGAATACAGTAAATGCAATCTCGATAGTTTTGTGCTCTTGTCCTTCAGCTTTAATGCAACGAACCGCTTCCATGATAGCTGCGATACCAGACTTGTCGTCACCACCTAGAATTGTGTTGCCTTTTGAACGGATGATACCGTCTTCGATGATTGGCTCAATGCCGATGCCTGGCGTTACTGTGTCCATGTGGCAGCTGAACACTGTGCTACCTGGAAGAGTGCCATCTAGACGAGCGTAGATGTTGAAACCATTAGACACTTCTTCAGGAACCGCCAGTTTGTGAACTTCAAAACCTAGTTCACCGAGTTGCTCAGCCAAAGCTTCAGCAATCGCTTTTTCGTTACGAGATTCACTATCAATTTTCACTAGATCGCAGAAATGTTCTACAAGACGTTGTTTATTAATTTGGGTCATTGTTAATTCTCATTATGCTTCCGCTTGTTCAAAAAGAAGCCGCGGAGGTAGGAACAGGAAAATCACTATAACGCCAATGAGCTAGATGATTGTCTGAGTTAAATCAAGAAAGTTGCCTGATTATTCTAATTAATGAGAAAAACCCAATTCAGATCCACCAGTGCGCAGGATTTTAATCTGTATATCTGTCGGGTATAATGTTTGACTGCTCTTAAAAAAACGTCAATAAAATTGGAATTCAATCAATAATGGCCCTGATAAATGAATAGAAACAATGTGTTAGGTTCATTCCTTTTCGTGGTGCTGATGAGTATTGTGCTGGGGCTGTATTTGCTCTATCCAACTTATGACGACGATTTAAAGCATATTCGCCCTGAAAACCCGAGTGTTTATAGTCCAGAGAAAGAGTTATCACTCTCTCAATATGGATCTGCGTTGATCGATATTCTCGATGTATCTCGTGGTGACCCTAATTTAGCTTCCCTACAACTTGAGGCTCTCCAAGCCAAGTTCCCAGACCAAGATAAAGCCATCTATCGTGCTTACGAATTGATGATTTTGTCGAACCTCGCGCAACATAAGTTGGATACCAAAGCGGTTTCCGAATACGTCAGGCAGATTAAAGCACTCGCACAACACGAACATATGGGTTGGTTAAAGGCCCAATCTCTCGTTGAATTAGCGATCGAATACATCAGTACGGGTGAGCTAGCGGAATCTGAAATCCAAATCAGAGCTGCGATAGATATCGCAGAATCGCTCCACTATGAAGAGTTGTTGATTAAGGCCTATAACACGGCTGGTGTCATCAATAACATCCGCAATGACTTTCCTGAAGCTCAATACTTTTTCCATAAAGGTTTAGACCTTGGTAAGAAGTACCCTCATCACATCTACAACAGCAAGTTAGTGTCAAATATGGCACTGCTTTATATCTATTTGGAAGACTGGCCTAAAGCGCTCAAGCTGATTAAAAGAGCCAAAAAGCTCTATTACAAGAGTGGACTACTCGAAGCGTCTACCATCGGCGTGCTGCATGTGAATGAGTCTTTTGCTTATCTGCGCAGTGGTGATTTAGTCAAAGGCCGAGAAGCATATCAAAGTGCGGCTAAGCTAAATGGCGATAACGTGAGTGAACGATACAAAATCATCCTATTAAAAGCAGAGAGTGATGTGTTGTTGGCGGAAAAGAACTTTGAGTCAGCACGACAAGTCGCAAACTTGTGTCTTAGATACCCAGGCGTGGACAAATACACACTTCAATTGGGGCAGTGTTACCTAAATAGAGCCTTAGCGAACATTGGTTTGAACCGAGATAATTTTGTTTTTGCTGATCTAAAGCGATCGTCTGCAATGTTCGATGTTGTGGGGACTCGCAGCTGGAAGGTCCTCGGCTTAAGAACACTTGCTGAATACTATGATTCAAGAGGCGACAGCGAGAACGCACTTCGCTACTTCAAGCTCTATTACAAGGGTAATAAAGCGCTGCTATTTGATAAGCGCCAGAGTGATATCTTTTTACTCGAGCAAGATTTCGCTACGGCATCATTAGCTCAAGAAAACGAACTGCTTAACGCAGAAAAAGAGTTGGGTGAGCTGACATTAGATAAGCAGCAATTACGGAATCGAATCGTCGTCGCTTTGGGTATCATGGTGATGATAAGCGCCACGTTACTATTGATAAGGTTACGCTCGATCCAGAAGACCAACAAAGAACTACTCAAGCAATCAACAAGATGCGAACTGACAGGCTTATACAATAGGCGTTACTTAGAGCAACGGTTAACTCAGCCGATGCCACATCATTTGTCGTCGTTTGGGTATACGCTCGCTATTCTAGATTTAGACCGCTTCAAACAAGTTAATGACACTTATGGGCATGATATTGGTGACCAAGTGCTGGTGGAAGTCGCTAAGCGTTTAGAGAAAATCTTATCAACAAACGATGTAGTGGCAAGATGGGGTGGGGAAGAGTTTGTTTTGTTGCTGGCTGGGAATCAAGATCCTAATAAAGAGCTTAAGCTTATAAGGCAAGCGATCGCTGACCGAGCGATTGAAACGCATTCTGGCCCATTAGAATTAACCACATCGATTGGTGCGACGACTCATCTAACGGAGCAACAGTTGAATAGCCGTACCTATAAGAAACACTTGAAATCGGCAGACGATGCTTTGTATCAAGCTAAGCAGTCAGGGCGCAATAAAGTCGTTATCATTTGAGTTCCTAAACTTAGTTAATCCCCTGCAATCAAGAAACCTGAACTTCAATAACTAAGCGAATAAGAGTGCTTATCTGAACTAATACGGCTATTTACTCTTATTCGCTTAATTCATACTGTGATTTGGCTTGGTGGGTTACTTAGCGACACCTTGAAGCATTTCAACCAATTCGCCTTCTGTCGCTGGTTCGCTAGCGAGTTCAATCACAGCCGAAGCTCCTCCCTTTAACATGTAGGCTTGGGTTCCGCAGTGGTCATAGTGGAACCATTTACCATCTACACATACGTCGGTATAACATCTTGGGTCTTGTTTAAGTTCCATATCAATTTCCTTATTAACATTTACCTAACGTTTTTCAGACTAGTTGATCACAAATCTGGGTAAATTGATCTAAATCAATCTAGAGTGTAATTGATGATTTAATTATCAAAATAAGAGAGGTGTGTCTAGCGAAGGAGCGACCTCTCGTTGGGCACTGCGCTCAAAGGTCGTGATTCTGGTTGGCAACTCTCGCTCTTTTGCTTGCCAGGTGATGCTTTTCTACATACGCTAGCTACTCTCTTAATCCCTATACAGACTTGATTGTGTTGGAAAATGACTAATATCTTTATCGTTGTAATTGTTCTGGTTGTGTTCTTTTACTTTATTCAAAAGTATGTGGTGAAACACGATGACACCAAAGACCACGCTTATCAGAAGAAAGGCGCGTTGATGTCGGCGCAACAGGCGACATTCTATAATGCGCTAAAATCAGCTGTGGGCAACCATGGGGAAGTGTTTGCTAAAGTCAGCATGTCGAACGTACTTGTTCCTGCTAAGACGAACAATAAGAAGAATTGGTTTATCGCCAACAACAAGATCTCACGTAGTTACTTCGACTTTGTTGTTTGCGACCCGCGAACGCTAGAGCCCCGCGTTATTATCGAACTTGATAACGGCAAAGAGCTCAATAAAGGGAAAGTCGATCGCGAAAAACTACTAATTCACGTGTGTAAATCGGCAGGTTTACCTCTGATTGGTGCATCTATTAAACACAGCTACCAAGTGAGCCGTTTGAAGAGGTTACTGGCAGCACACATCGATTTAATCGAGCCATCAAAAGAAGTGCGATTTTGTAAGAAGTGTGGTAGCCCAATGATCATCAAACTGGCAAGCCAAGGCGATTACAAAGGCCGACGCTTCTTCACTTGTAGCCGCCAGCCAAACTGCACCTATACCGAAAACTACAACGTTGTATTCGATGTTGAAGAATAGTTGGTATCGATAGTAATGCATCCGGTTGGACTCCATTCAATCGCTTAGATACGAATAAGTTATACAAACTAAAAAGCCGAGCATTGATTATGCTCGGCTTTACTAATATTAAGTGGATTGGTTTAGACTAAAACGCGTAACGCATACCGAGCTGTAGCTCATCTTCGTCGTTATCGCCTTGCCCACCTTCGCCCTCATCTAACATGTTAAACTTATAACTACCAAAGAAGGCCACATCGCCAATATAACGTGCGTATTCTAGACCGATAAAGTTAATGTCGTAATCTGCAATATCGTCAGCTTCAAAGTAGCTGTAGGTCAGGTTGACGGTGTTGGCACCAAACGAGTATCCCAAGTAAGCATCGGCAGAATCGTAGTCTGAATCTTTTACGCCTAGACCTGAAATACTACCAAATTGATAGAGTGCGGCGAACCAAACCCCCTGATCGTTGGTGTACTTAACCGCACCAATATAGGCATCAGAAGTTTCTGTATCTGTCCCAACGCCATAGGTTTCATCACTTGACGCATAACCGACGCCAATATCTAACCCAATCGAAGTGCTGCCGGCGACAACTGCACCGAAGCCGTCACTTTGTGCTGATTCACTATCTGAATTGAAATTGCCATCAATTTGAAAGGTGATGTTGTCGCTTGTCAGTTCATAACGTAAAACATTTTTTGCTCGATCAGCAGTCGACACCGTGTATTCATTGATATAGCCGCTGAAGGTTTCAGCCATATCCGTCCAATCGGTTAAGTAGGTAACGGCATTATTTTGGTGGCCATAATAGACGTTACCGTGATTGGTTTGAACACCCGTATATAAGAATCGAGTGTTAATGCCGATATCATCTGATGAGCCATCTTCAGACTCTGTTAGTTCGAATTCATATTTCCCAAAAAAGGAAACATCGTCCGACGCTTTTTGTGTGCCATCGACACTTAAGCGGACACGTGATCTATCACTATAGGTGCTACTATTACCAGCACTTTTATTCGCATCAGAGAAATTCCCTCGAACTTCTGCGCGGCCGCCGATATTGAATACTGTTTCATCTGTCTCATAAATGGTCGCCGCCGATACGGCAGATGTCGATAGTATGCTCGCCACTGCAATGGCGATATGTGATTTTTTCATAATTTATTCCCTATTTTTCACACTTGTATTTATCGCAAACCATAAATTCACGTATAGCATTGAATTTAGATTATTGATTCCTACAGGTTATGAATATAGGCGCGCTTTACCATTATGCAAATTTCATTATGTATTACTGTGCTGTATGTATTCAAAATAGCTATGATGTGTGGGGTTGGGTTTTGAATTGCTTATAGATTGTTGCTCTTGAGGGAGATTAATTGTAGCTGATGTTTTTCGACTATAGAGTGCTATCGTATTTATGTATGTTGGTAATAACCCGGCCACTTTATATGAAAAATCCGAATTCAGTCATTGCGGCCTAGTAATTCGATGACGACGATTACAAAATCGTGGTGATTTTTATGAATGATGTATTTCAGTGAGTTACAAAGCCTCTGCGTGCCTTTCACTTATAATGATCAAAATACTACGGTAACCCAATGGGCAAGCAAAATTTTTGACACTAAATATAGGCATTGATCTATACCTGTATGGTTACTGTAAAGGCCAAGAAAAACGGTATAGACAACAAAAATCCCAAATTGAACACATTAGGTTAGTTAATTGGTTGTCATCAAGGATTAGAATTTTTTCTAACTAAACTTTGTTTTTCAGCGGTTTGACGATAATCTGGGTGTAAAATCGACATGTTGTTATGTCTTTGATTGCAAAGTGAGCAAACGAATCGCAAGATGCCAGTTAATACTTGCACCATCTGTTTATCATGGATATCATCGTTGGCGTTCTAAGGGAATGCGTCCGTAGCTCAGTTGGTTAGAGTACCGCCTTGACATGGCGGGGGTCGGTGATTCGAGTTCACTCGGACGCACCATTCCTTATTTGTTTTTATTGCATAACTATTGAGTTTGTCACAATGGTAGTAATAAGAAATTAGAACATCGCCCGCTTAGCTCAGTTGGTTAGAGTACTTGCATGACATGCAAGGTGTCACTGGTTCGAGTCCAGTAGCGGGCACCAAATTATACGAAAGAGCCCACCTAGAGTGGGCTTTTTTGTGCCTGTAATTCCTTGTGTTATCTCGTTCTTTATGAACAATCAAAAAAGTCCACTGAATGTGGGCTTTGATGTAGATCTTGTCGTCTTCTAAGCTAAGCTCGAATGATCATTTGCTCGCGCTCAGGACCTACCGATACCATCACAATTGGTACACCCATCAGCTCTTCGATACGTGTAACGTAATCTTGTGCCGCTTGAGGAAGGCTCTCAAACGTGCGGCAGCCAGTGATGTCTTCATCCCAGCCTGCCATATCTTCATATACAGGTTTTAGCTCAGCCGTTTGTGGCCAAATCGGGTTCTCAGTATGTTCACCTGAGTAAGCGGTACAGATCTTAAGTTCAGACAAACCAGATAGGCAGTCAATCTTAGTCAGTGCGATTTCAGTCGCGGCTTGTAGGTCAACGCCGTTGCGAGTAGCTACAGCATCAAAGTAACCCATATCACGTGGGCGACCCGTAGTTGCACCATATTCGTTAGAGCTTTCGCGGAAGCTGTCTTGCTCTTCCATTGCTGTAACGAGCGTGCCAGTACCCACAGACGAACTGAACGATTTAGCAACGGCAATAATACGCTCAGGGCGAAGGGCAGGTAAACCGCTGCCAATGCCTGCATAAGCTGCAGTTACATTCGAAGACGTTGTCCAAGGGTATTCACCGTAAACAAGGTCACGACCTGCGCCTAACTGAGCTTCAAACAGTAGGTTTGCGTCTTGCGATTGCAGTGCTTTAAGCGGCTCTGTCACGTTGCAAATGAACGGGCGCCAAGCTTTAGTCACTTCAAGTAGCCATTCTGTCATTTCAGAAGCAGTCTGAGAGAAGTCACACTGAGGGTATAGAGCTTTAAGTTGAGGCATCTTCCAATCAAGTAAAAATTGAATACGCTGCTCCAAAATCTCAGGTTGATTCAGCCATCCCACAAGAATGCCTTTCTTCATCACGCGATCGCCGTATGCTGGTGCAATACCTTGACGTGTTGAGCCATAAGCGCCGTCACCCAAACGCTCTTCTTCAAGGGTATCTTCAAGGGCGTGTAAGGGGAGACACAGTGTCGCACGGTCTGAAATCGCCATTTTTACTTTGATGCCAGCTTCTTGAACTTCTGCAATCTCTTGAGTTAGCGCAGCAGGGCTGATCACCATGCCAGGGCCAAGAACCGCTGTACAGTCAGGATTAAAAATACCACTCGGTAGTTGATGCAGTTTAAACGTACCGAAGTCGTTTACTACGGTATGGCCGGCATTGTTTCCGCCTTGAAAACGAATGCTAGCAGAAGCTTGGTCTGCTAAAAAATCGACGATGCGGCCTTTGCCTTCATCACCCCAGTTTGCGCCCACAACAACGATAGATGGCATAATTTTTCTCCTAACTGATTGAGAAATCATGTTAGGCCTACAAAGTGGATAAGAGAAATTAATTATCTTTATTATCTTGATAAGGATTTCATATATCCTTAAAGTCTTAAGCTATAAACGAGATTCCCTATCGCGTTCGTTTATCACTGTAGGGAATGATATAAGTGACACGAGAGAGGGGACATGATGCTCGATATTAATTTGTTGAAGACGTTTGTGACGCTTGCGGAGTACAAGCATTTTGGGAAAGCGGCCAATGCACTGCACATGACACAACCCAATGTGAGTTTGCACCTAAAACAACTAGAACAACAAACACGCATAAGGTTGATTGAGAGAAGCCCATTTCAATTGACTCAAGCGGGTCAGCGGCTATTGGAAACAAGCCAAAGAACGCTACTCGAACTGCAGATTTGTCAGGCCGATCTCAATGCCATTAACGACCTTAAAATAGGGACGTTAACCATTGCCGTAAGTGACATCATTTCTCGATTTTTGCTAATTCGTCCGTTCCAGAAGTTCAAAGCGCAGTATCCCGGTATTGACCTTACGCTCTTGAATACCACGTCATCTCAGGCATCGAATTTAGTTAAAAATGCTCAAGCGGATATTGGTTTTGTTATCGCCAAAGAGCAGCACAACGAGTCTTTGTATTTCACTAAGCTGCAAGAGCTTTCTTGGTGTGCGCTTGGCGATGGGGTTGATATCCGAGACTCTGATGCAGAGCTCACTTTGATTCTACTAGGTCATGATACGAGAACGCGTGACTTTATTGATGAAGGTTTACCAAGCCTTAATCTACCTAATTATAGGGTGATGGAAGTAGGGAGTGTCGATGCTCAAATCGACTGGGCAGAAGCGGGATTTGGTGTGGCTATTGTCCCGGAGTTTGCGGTATCAACCAAGCAGCACCTGCATTCGAAAGTGACACCATTGACCAACTTCTCGAGCACCAGTCTTGGTTATATTGTTCGGCAGAACCAAGTCTTGTCGAAAGCAACCAAGCAGCTGTTAGGTTGGGTGAATGATGAGATTATTTCATTGCAAAACAAATAAATACAATCATTGAGTTTGACTCAATCAGCCCACCTCGAGTGGGCTTTTTTGTCCCTGGAAAGCCTCGTTTTTACTGAATCAATAATCTTTGGAACAAACTAGCGCTCACCATCAACTATTCGTCCCGCAAATCAGAGTTTCAAAATTCATCGTTGACAAAGTTTGATAATCAAACTAAATTTCAAATTATTACTTTGATTGTCAAATTACTTGTCAATCAAAGGGCTTTTATTTGCAACGATCATCTAACCACAAACACAAGCTAAGGACGCCATTTTGAGTTTTCCAACACGTCACCAACACAACTTTTCTTCACATAACAGTCAAGGTGAGAAACGCACGTTCTATGTCCTGTTATTGACCGTCGTTACCATGGTTGTCGAAATTGTTGCAGGTACTATTTACGGCTCGATGGCATTGCTTGCCGATGGTTGGCACATGGGGACGCACGCCGCAGCGTTTGGTATCACCTTATTTGCATACCGTTATGCGAAGAAACATGCCGAGAGCGAACGTTTCTCTTTCGGTACTGGCAAAGTCAGCGTGTTAGGGGGCTACACCAGCGCGATTGCATTGGGGATTGTGGCATTGTTGATGCTGGTGGAATCAGTACATCGTTTGTTTAACCCACAAGCGATTCAGTTCAATGAAGCGATCATCGTTGCTTGTATTGGTTTAACTGTGAATGTGGTGAGTATGTTTTTACTTGGCGATCACCATCATGATCACGGACACGAGCATGGCCACAATCATAGTAAGAATCACGGTCATTCACATAGCCATGAGCACGACAGCGACCATGGTCATAAACATGGCGAGCATCACGGACACCATCATGATCACAACCTACGCGCAGCCTACATGCATGTGTTGGCGGATACTCTAACTTCGCTGCTTGCGATTGTTGCGCTGCTATTTGGTAAGTTTTACGGTTGGAACTGGTTAGATGCAGCAATGGGAATGGTTGGCGCATTCGTGATTGCTAAGTGGACGATGAACCTTATGAAACAAACCAGCCCAATCCTGCTGGATGAGAATATCGACCAAGATTATCGTGACTCAGTGACCAAAACCTTAACGCCTTATGCGTCGGTCACCGATTTCCATATGTGGAAGGTGAGTGGGCATCACTATTCAGCAGCGATTACTCTTGAATCAAACAGTGATAAAACCGTCTCTGAATATAAACAAATGCTCGCCAAGTTTGATAAGATTAATCATCTTACTCTTGAAGTGCATTCAAACGACCATGCGAAATATAGAACAGCTTAACCAAATACTGACTGAGTTCTACGATAAAATGTCTTCGTGGGAGCAGTCTGTTGTCAAAGAGACGGGTTATTCCCTGGCTCAAGTACACACCATTGAAGTACTTGGTATGCATGGTGCGTTAAGAATGAAAGAGCTCGCTGAAAAGTTGGGTATTACCACGGGTACACTTACTGTTCAAATAGAAAAGTTGGTTAAAGCTGAATTGATTGAGCGCCATGAACACCCAACAGATCGTCGTGCGATTGTGGTTGCCTTGACGGATGAAGGGCAGAAGATACACGTTCACCACAATCAGCTTCACTTGAATTTGGTTAATGAGCTGACGCAAGATATCGAAGAAGACGAGAAAGCGGTGTTATTGAAGTGCCTAACCAAGATGGTAAAAGCGTTTTAGCCAGCCTTGAATTCGCACCTAACTCTTTAGCTGCAAAGCGATTGACTAGAAAATCAAAAGATGGACCTGACTCGAATTGAGTAGGTCCATTTTTTTCGCCGTTTACGCTCTACTGTACAATCATCAATAGACGGATTCACTGTTTAAAAACCAAGTCAAAACCTCCAATATTGCGCTTCGCTCGTGCTCTTCTGGAGAGCCAAAAAAATGTCATCATAAATAATGCATCCAAATGTGCGTCAAAGTCTTTTAATTCAATGCCTTGTATACCATGACATTCAAGCCATTTATGTTCCGTCAAATAGCTGTCTCTCACTTTTATCATTCAACTAATGTACATGTATTCAATTTGTGTTATTGATGCTTTTATCTTTAGTGAAAAGATTCATTCTCTGTTTGAATACCATTGAGAATGTCACTGCTGGTGGGCTGAACAGTCGCTAGATTTAGTGCTCATTACTGATACAAAAAATATAACAATAATCAGGTCGCGCAAGTTGGATATCCATTCTTTGATGCGATTTATTTGGATACTCATAGTTAATTTAGTAAAGACGAGCCACGTATATGAACATAAAGAAAAAGCTCTATTCGTTGGGGATGTTCTCCATCTTCGGCATGATTTCACTGCTGTTTACCACATCACAATTTGCAGACACCACCGCTCAAATGAGCGAAGCCAAACAAATTACCAAAGAGCTTGAAGTGCGTTTGCTCAACCTTCGCCGTAACGAGAAAGATTTTTTACTGCGTAGCGATATGAAATACCTCGACAAGTTCGACGTAAACTACAAAAAATTCTTAGCGTCTGAATCTGAGCTAGATACAGTGCTCAGTGATTTAGGTTTAGCCAACAGCACACACCTACGTGAAGACATCGAAACCTACCACACCAGCTTTGTTAACTTAGTTAAAGCGAGCGAAGTCTATGGGCTATCACGTGACAAAGGTATGCTAGGCGAGTTTCATGTTTTGCTCGATAACATCAGCGCGACAGCCAGTGCGGAACAAAAAATCGAGCTTTACCTGTTCAATGACTTAATTGAGAAGGGGGAGTTTGACCCGAGTGTTCTTTCTATAACTTCAAATATGAGTAGCTCAGCTGCTTTGATTGACGCTGCTCGCCAAGTGGTTGAGCAAAAGCGAGTGATTGGCTTGAAGCACAACGAAGGTCTGCTTGGGCAAGCTCGCTCGGGTTCTCATGCTATCGAAACTCAATTTAAAGAGTTCTCCGCGGTGCTAGACCAACAAACGCAGCAAGAGATGGACAAGCTATCGCTGATCAACAACATCCTTTGCGTCACGCTACTCGTGTCGATCATTCTGTTCAGCTGGTTAATCGTCCGTTCTATCATTGGTAAAATTGAGTCACTGCTTTCGGTGATTCGTAACATCGTTGATTCTAACGACGTGTCTATTCGTTCGCACCTAGATGGCAAAGACGAACTCAGCACTTTAGGCCAATACTTCAACCAACTGTTGGATCAACTGGAAGGGCTTATCGCTGCCTCTCAATCTAAGTCACTGCAACTGACACAAAGCACATCGAACATGCATGATGAGCTAGAGTCAGTAATCAAACAGTTTGAAGTTCAAGCAAATCACACATCTACAATGACAACGTCAGTTCAAGAGATGGTACTCACCATTGGCGAGATCTCTGAAAGCACATCGGTTGCCGCTGAAGGTGTACATCAAGCGAAAGTGAATGCCGATAAAGGCCGTGAAGTGGTGGTTGAAACCATCAGCAACATCACCCAGTTGTCTGAACGTCTTTCAAGCAGCCAAGATTCGATCAGTTCACTGAACCATCATGTTGACCAGATCGGCGATGCAGTAAACATCATCCAAGGTATTGCAGAACAAACTAACCTATTGGCATTGAACGCAGCAATTGAAGCAGCACGTGCGGGTGAACAAGGTCGTGGCTTTGCGGTAGTTGCCGATGAAGTACGCGCACTAGCAAGCAGAACGCATCAATCGACCACAGAGATAACTTCAGTGGTGAGTGCAATTCAAAGCCAGATGCAGGCGTCGATGGCAGAGATTGGCGAGTGTAATCAACAAGGTCAACTAACGCTGAAAGATTCGGAAGAGCTGGATGCGAGCTTGCAACTTATCTTGAGCGACATGGAAAGCATCCAAGGTAATTCAGAACGTATTGCTTCAGCGATTGAAGAGCAGGGCGCAGTAATGGCGCAAGTGAGTGACTCAATTACTGAGCTGAACACTATCTCGAACGACAATAACGCTTCGGCGCAGCATTGCTTAGTTGAAGTGGACAAGGTAGCAGAGCAAGCGAACGATATGGACCAAGCGGTCGCGCAGTTCAAGACTTCATAAACAACATAGAACTTACTAAAACAAAAGGCGTGGATCATCTACGCCTTTTTTGTGCCTGAAATTCAAATAGATAAATGACGAGAATGAAAAAACGGCCCGATCTGGGGGAAGATCTGGGCCGTTATATTACGTATTAAAGGGGGGACTACTTATTTCGGCCTTCCAGCACATCCAGTGCCAGTTCAACCGCTTTATCAATATTGTCGCATCCCGCTAACTTACCTGAGCTGATAGGACCAAGCACATTAGCGTATAACGAGAGCTGCTTGTTAAATGGCAGGCTCAACTGCTCATATAAACGCTGGCGAATCTCGGCATGTTGCTCAGGAGCGTGAGCAGCAAGGCTTTTCAAAGTGTCATAAACAAGAGTGGTGGTAGTGTTCATTCGTCTCTTTATCATTAAGTGGGAGGCGCTTATTTTATAATCTTTTCGTATTCTTTTACTGTGATATAAGTCATACAATATTATTAATGTGTTTATCTTTTCAATCTAATGAGAATAAGGCATTCCAAAATAGACTTAAGTATCTGTGAAATATAACTAAAATAATGACAGACTATCGAACACACAAACGAATTGGCGCGTTTCTGGCAAACGGTTAAATCTATAGGAAAAGGAACAACATGCACTACGACGTATTCAACGGAGACGCAGATGGCATAATCGCGTTGTTACAGCTGCGATTAAGTGAGCCAAGAGAGAGCGTGCTCATTACTGGTGTTAAGCGTGATATTAAGTTGGTCTCTCAAGTTGTTACTCAAACTATGGAGCCGGGTAAGCAAGGTGATGTTTCTTCCGTTACCGTTTTAGATGTATCGATGGAGAAAAACCTGCCTGCACTGCACTCACTGCTAGACGCAAACATCAATGTATTTTATTGCGATCACCACCGAACAGGGGATGTCCCAACTTCTAGTCATTTAGATACTCTGATTGATACCGCGCCAGAGAGCTGCACGAGCTTGCTGATTAACCAGAAGCTGAATGGTGCGCATGTGGCTTGGGCAATCGCAGCTGCCTTTGGCGACAATCTAAAAACGGTGGCGGCGCGGCTAGCGGATGAAAATGGATTCGCTCAATCTCAAAAAGAGTTTCTAGAAGAGCTAGGTACCTTGGTTAACTACAACGGTTACGGTTCGTCACTGAGTGATTTGCATTTCACGCCAGCTGAGCTCTACAAAACCCTTTATCAATACCCGAATCCGTTTGATCTTTTGGATGATAAAGACTCTGTGTTTTATCGACTGCGAGCTGCTTATCAAAATGATTGCCAGCAGTTATCAAACCTTGCTCCTGTTTATGAAAGTGAAGTCGCACGTGTGTTTGAACTACCAGGCGAGACTTGGGCAAGGCGCATCAGTGGCGTATTTGGTAATGAAATCGTTAATCAAGATCCAAACCGAGCGCAAGCAGTATTAACGAAAAACCAAGACGGCGAGTCTTACACGGTGAGCTTACGTGCGCCATTATCAAATAGAACGGGTGCAGACGAAATTTGCTCAAGTTTTGCGACTGGCGGAGGAAGAAAAGCAGCGGCTGGAATTAATCAACTTAATGAACTTGATAAGGTGAATTTTATTTCACTATTGGATGCATATTATTCATCTGGCACTGACGGTTAACTGAAAAACTCCCGACGTATACATTCAAAATCCTACAAATTCTTGCTCCTATATTCCGTTATACGTGTGTATTGCTAGCACATGTATGATGGCTATATCCAGGCTGTTTTAGTGATATCACTCGCAATGGTATCTGGTCTTAGGTCAGTAATTACGGCGTATTTGGGGTGATTTTTGCCGATTTAAAGTTTATTTTTTCCTATCGGTGATTTTTTATATTTTTGGTTAATTATCTTAGTGAATTAAGATTGATTAAGTATTTTCATGGTCAATGTATTCGACCGAAAATAACAGTTTTTAGCATTTCAATTTGAATGAAAAGTCAAAGTCATATTGATTCTGATATTCAATCTGTGACTTAAAATCACAAGTTAAATCAAAGGTCATCTTTTCCTAAAAATTCCATTACTTTTCTATAAATATTCATGATTACAATGAATTGGTTCGGTTGTGATTGGCACAGCTGTTAAGTAAGGAAGTGGGACTAATGTTGAAACGTAAAGCTCTACAATTAGCAGTATCGCTCGGCATGGCGGCAATGTCTGGCGCTGTTTATGCGAATGGTTCAGATATGACGAATCCAGACTCTGGCGTGGTGGTTGGCTATTGGCATAACTGGTGTGACGGTGGCGGCTACCAAGGTGGTAATGCGCCATGTGTGACGCTGGATGAAGTGAACCCAATGTACAACATCGTGAATGTGTCATTCATGAAGGTCTACGATGTGGCTGATGGTCGAATCCCAACTTTTAAACTGGACCCAACCATTGGGCTTTCAGAAGAACAATTTATTGACCAAATCTCGGAACTCAACAAGCAAGGTCGCTCTGTGCTGTTGGCTTTAGGTGGTGCGGATGCACACGTAGAGCTAGAAACCGGTGATGAAAGAGCCTTTGCTGATGAGATTATCCGTCTAACTGAGCGTTACGGTTTCGATGGCCTAGATATCGACCTTGAACAAGCAGCCGTAACCGCAGCAAACAATCAAACCGTGATTCCTGATGCTCTTAAGTTGGTAAAAGACCACTACCGTGCTGAAGGTAAAAACTTCCTTATTACTATGGCGCCTGAGTTCCCGTATCTCACGACAGGCGGTAAGTACGTTCCTTATATCGATAATCTAGAAGGCTATTACGACTGGATTAACCCACAATTCTACAACCAAGGTGGCGATGGTATCTGGGTTGAAGGCGTGGGTTGGATTGCTCAAAACAACGATGCGTTAAAAGAAGAGTTCATCTACTACATTTCTGATTCTCTTATCAACGGAACGCGTGGTTTCCACAAGATCCCACATGACAAGCTGGTGTTTGGTATTCCTTCAAGCATCGATGCTGCAGCAACCGGTTTTGTACAAGAGCCACAAGATTTATACGACGCATTTGATAGCCTAACGGCGCAAGGTCAACCGCTACGTGGTGTAATGACTTGGTCTATTAACTGGGACATGGGCACCAACAAAAACGGCCAACAATACAACGAGCAGTTCATTAAAGACTACGGCCCGTTTGTACACGGTCAGGTAACGCCACCACCAGTCGAGGGCGAGCCCGTTCTTAAAGGTGTCGAAAATACGCGTGTTCTTCACGGCACAACGTTTGATCCTATGGATGGCGTGACGGCAACAGACAAAGAAGACGGCGATCTAACGTCATCAATCGATGTTGAAGGTTACGTTGAAACCAGTGTTATTGGCACTTACGTTTTGACTTACCGAGTGAAAGACAGCGATAACAACGAAACCACTAAAGCGAGAACGGTAGAGGTTTACAGCCAGAAGCCAGTATTTAATGGTGTGTCTGACACGACTGTTGTGTTGGGAACTGCGTTTGATGCAATGGCAGGCGTGACGGCGAATGATGCAGAAGATGGCGACCTGACAAGCACCATCACACACACTGGCAGTGTCGATGTAAATGAAATCGGCAACTACACACTTGTGTATAGCGTAACAGACAGCGCGAACCAAACTGTAACCGCTGACCGTAAGGTATCTGTAACTGATGGTTCTAACTGTGCTGCTGCATGGGATGCCGACACCGTTTATGTTGAAGGTGACCAAGTATCTCATGACGGTTCAACGTGGGGAGCAGGGTGGTACACTCGCGGCGAAGAACCTGGAACGACAGGTGAGTGGGGCGTTTGGAGAAAAGTTTCAGATTCTTCTTGTGGTGGTAACCCAGATCCGGGCGATGACTTAGAGCTTGCTGTTTCAGGGCTTCAATCAGAATATGCGCCAGATAACGGCAATGTTCGTTTAGATCTAACACTGACATCAAATGAAGCGTTAGATGTTACCGCTATGGTGATCAACAGTGCAGGTACTGTGGTTGAGCAAACTAAGGTTAACGTAACGGACAGCCGCGCCATTACCATCGACTTATACGATGTAGCGGAAGGGCAATATGGACTTGAAGTGGTCGGTAAAGCATCTGACGGTGAAATGGTGATGGTAAACGATTCGTTCGCTGTTAAAGACGGTGGTGGTACAACACCTCCTCCAGGTGATTATCCTCCATATGAAGCGGGCACCAACTACGCAGCGGGTGACATTGTGGTCGGCAGCGATAATGGCTTGTACGAATGTAAGCCTTGGCCATACACGGCATGGTGTGCAAGCGCGTCTTACGCTCCAGCAGATAGCCAATACTGGCAAGATGCTTGGACAAAGCTGTAGTCTGATAGCTCAACGCTAGCAATATAAAGTAGACGATCAAAGAGAGGCCATTGTACCTCTCTTTTTTATGTTTAAACAGTTCTGACTTAGAGCTTTAAAACCCACTTAACCTTAAACTCTGCTCTGCATATTGCTCTAGATCAAAATAGGAGTGATTATCAATTGTATTACATGTTAAGAAATAGCACTATGCGCACATTGAATTTTATATATTGTTAATATTTGCATAATGAATCTTGCTCAAGTCGACCTCAATCTACTCGTTATTCTTAAACACCTTCTTGAAGAGAAGCACGTTTCCAACACGGCATTGGCGCTGGATATGAGCCAACCTACGGTGAGCCGATCTCTGCAAAAACTGCGTACCGTTTTCAATGATGATCTATTGGTGCGAGCGGCTTATGGCTATGAGTTAACGCCAAAAGCAGAAGCCATTAAGCAAGATCTCAATTCGGTACTGACACGTTTAGAAAAGCTGGTACATGGCGATGTATTCGAACCGCAAAGCAGTGACAGTACGGTTCGCTTCTTTGGTTTAGTGCCTAATGTCGCGCACTTGCTGCCCAAGGTAGTTGCGGAGATACGTCAACAAGCGCCAAACATGACTGTTGATATCGACTCGATTCCTAAACGACACTTTGAGCCTCTGTTATCCGGTGATGCGCACTTTGTGTTGTCGACCCACGAGCCGTTAAGTTCAGAGCAAAATTTGTATCGAATGTTCGTGATTAGCCGCGATTACCGTTTGCTGATGAGTAAAAAACATCCTTTGGCGGACAAAGAGATCACGGTTGATGACTTGTTGAATAGCCAACTTGGTCAAATCTCACTGCAAGGGGATAAGAAGCTCTCGATCGAAAGTCGATTTAAAGATCTTGGCTTGATTGATAAGCAGCGCCAGCTGTCCATTCCAATTCAGCTTTCCAATTTTAACGTCGCGCCGGATATGGCAGAAGCAACCGACATCATCTTTCATTTACCGACACCTTTTGCTCAACAAGCCGCTACGCAAAGAGATCTTGTTTGTAAACGCGTGCCTAAAGCGTTGCGCCACCCATCAGAAGACGTCTACTTATACTGGCATAAGCGCTTTCATAACGACCCGATGTGTCGCTGGGTTCGCAATATATTCAAAGAGCTTTATACATAATCCATCTGCAGGGTGAATGAAAATTACGAATACCTATCGAGTTGGATATAGATCTCTTTCATTATTTGAATGGTGAATAACGAGAATCGATTTTTGGTATGAAACTTTCGTTGATAAGAGTGGTAGTTGGTTGTTTAATGCAAACCATTATCATTACCAATCACATATAAGAATGAATATCATGTCTGAGAGATCTCTTTTGATTCGCAAACCTCTTTTGGTTCGTAAACCCCTTTCGATCGCAGTCGCTGTTATTTGTACCTCACTTTCAGCTAACGTGTTGGCGCAAGAAGAAGCGCAAGCAACAGATGAGCAAATGGTTGTTACGGCAACTCGTACCGAGATGGCACTAAAACAAGCGCCAGCTTCAATGTCGGTTATCACCGCGCAAGACATTGAAGACAGCCCTGGTATTACCTTGGCAGACATCGTTGCCGAATCAACGAGTGTTGAGTCTGATTTTGATAGCACACGTGCTGGCCGTCAGATGATCTCTATTCGTGGTATGGATTCAGATTACACTCTTATCATGGTGAACGGTCGTCGTTTAAGCTCTGCAAGTGCCATCATCCGTGGTAACGACTTTGACCTATCAACGATTCCTGCTGATTCGATCGAACGTGTTGAAATAATCCGTGGCCCAATGTCTGCACTTTACGGTTCAGATGGTATGGGCGGTACAATCAACATCATCACTAAGGCTCCAGAAAACGATTGGAGCTCTACACTGAGCATGGACACTTCATCTCCACTTGATGGTGATGGAGGGGAAGAGTATTCGATGGGCTTCACGACATCTGGTGCGTTGATTGAAGACGAGTTGTTTGCTCGCCTATCTGTTAACCAAACTAGCCGTGATGCTTGGCAACCCTATTCTGGTACGCATAGCTCTGGTTACGATCGTTCAGACATTACTGCGTTAGAAGAAAGAGAGACATTAAGCTTACTCGCGAGCCTGACATGGAATGCAACAGACAACCAAACCATTGATTTCGATTTTGGTTACAGTGACGACGAACGTGAGTCATCTGCGGAAAACGTATCATCTGTGATTGAGTCTGACACACGTGTTGTACGTCAGAGCCAAGCGATCACACATAGTGGTTTTTGGAGCTGGGGTGACACGCAAGTACGTTATTCACGTGAAAATGTGACAGATAATGATGCTGCGGACTCAGATACTAACTATAGCAGTGACATCGAAGAGCTGACTCAAATTGTTGAAGCTTCGGCGACCACTTATCTTGGTGATAGTCACACCGTAACGTTTGGTATGGACTACCAGTTGAGTGAATTAACCAACAAAGAAAACTTAGTCAATGGTACATCTGAAGCTTATCAAGGTGCGTTATTTGTTCAAGACCAATGGTTAATGACGGATCAACTAACGGCAACCATTGGTGGTCGTTTAGATAAGCATGAACTGTACGGTGAAGAGTTCAGCCCACGTGTGTACTTGGTTCATCAAACAACGAATGACCTGATCATCAAGGGTGGTGTGGGTAAAGCATTTAAAGCACCAACATTGACTCAAAATCAGACAGACTACACAGTTAATAGCTGTAAAGGCGTATGTGATTTACATGGTAATGAAGATCTTAAGCCCGAAACCAGCTTGAACTATGAGATCGCTGCGATTTATAGCCAACCTCGTTGGAATGTTGAAGGTGCCTTATTCCGAAATGAAATCAACGACCTAATTGATCGTGATGAAACCTATTGTGAGAACGGCGGAGTGTTTGAATCGGGTAAAGGTTGCGCTGATAGTTCAAGCTCAACTGGCTATGTGAATGGTAAGCGTACTTATACAAACGTATCAGAGGCTGTAGTTCAAGGTGCTGAGCTTACAGGCCAATTCCAAATTACTGATGAATGGGGTGTGTCTGGTAATTACACATTCTTAGACACTGAAGATAAGTCTACTGGTGACGAATTACTTGAGCGTTACAAGCATTCGGGTTTAGTTAAACTGAACTGGAGCCCAACTTACGATCTAAGTACCTTCGTGAGTGCGCGTTACCGTGGTGAACGTCAGATCGAAAGCGATCTAACTCAAGACGCTTACACAACGCTGAACCTAGGTGCTATCTACAACGTGAATGCTTCAGTACGACTACGTGCAGGTATCACGAACTTAACTGACGAAGCTGTATCACAAGAGCTAGAGAGCATGGGCTATGTTGAAGAGCCACGTACTTACTACGTAGGTATGACAGCGGACTTCTAATTTAGAGTTCAGTAACTGATAGCTTGATACAAAAGAACCCACACTGGCTGATGCTCTAAAAGGAGAATGGCGAGTGTGGGTTCTTTTTTGATCTATAGATTTGGTTTAATTTGCCGTTTATCTATTAATCTAGATTTTGACACATGTGATCAGCGCATTACCGGACTGAGTATCCCAAGGAATCAGCTTGTCGTAATCGTGCTCGAAGATATTAACCTCGAAGTAGGGCTTCAATATCTCGATTAACTCTTTAAACGAGAATGCCACCATTGGGTGTTCATCATTCCACACTTGAGTTTCACCAGCAGTCGTCTTTTCGATGCTAAGCTTTAGCGCTTGCTTATCACCCTGACCAGAGTAATACCAACCAGAACGGAACGTGAAATCGTCTTTGTCTTGGTTTGTTGTGTGTCTAACAAACAGGTCGTTGCTGATCTTGTCTTTATCAACCACGTTAAAACAGAAAATACCTTCTGGCTTTAACGCACGATGCACACTTTCAATACACTCTTTAAGCTTCTCAAGGCCATCGTTGTAATGGATGGAATACAGGAAGCAAGTGATAAGATCGAGTGGTTCCGTGACCTCAAAGTTACTCATGTTTTGTACTGAGAACTTGGCTTCCGGGCAGCGAACTTCTGCGATATCTAACATCGGCTTGTTAAGATCTAGGCCACCGCTTTGGTAACCGAAATCAATAAAATGACGAACGTGTGGGCCAGTGCCACAAGCTAAGTCGAGGTGTGTTTTTCCTTCATTTCCAAAGATTTGATGGAGTCTACGTACGCAGTTACTTTGCGCTTGGTAGTCAATATCTACACACATTAAATCATAGTAACCGGATAGGTCGGTATAGAGTGCGTTGGCGGACATATTTGCCTGCAGCATAAGCTGAAAAATTAGGGTGGCGCATCATATACCGAAATTGGAAAATCGCAATCAAATATTCGATCAATGAAAGCGTTTTATTTTCTAACTTATGGTCGTTTTAAATGAGACCGTTTAAAGGGATGTTTAAGCTGCCAACAACATCAGTACGCGTGTCATCGCTATTCACTTTGCCCTGACTACTTATTCGTTAACTAAAACAGGTGTTGCTCCCTCAATGCAGCGACCATACGGGCTTTGCGGAACGCTTTTATCACGAGACGAGATAGGAAAAATATGGTATCTAGGTAAACCCAGTGTGACATTTATAATTTTATGATTAATCAGTAATTTTACTGATTCAAACCGAGTTCTTGAAAAGGAAACAATTCAGGAAAGTGGGCTGTTGATAAAAACCAAATCACTCAAGCTAAATAAGCGAACTAAACAAGGAGAGTTGAAACAATGACATCAGCAATAAATGCACAGGGTTCAATGGAAAATAGAACAGCATTGGAAAGCAGTGCTTCAATAGAAATTAAGGTGGATGACTTGTCGGGTGGGGAAGTCATTGAATTACTTGAAGAGCACCTCGCTGATATGTACGCCACTTCGCCAGCCGAAAGCGTTCATGCACTGGATCTAGATGGGCTCAAGTCACCAGAGATTACTTTTTTCAGTGCTTGGAAAGACAGCCAACTACTTGGGTGTGTTGCCATTAAAGAGCTAAATACCCAACACGCTGAACTCAAATCGATGAGAACCTCACAGTTTGCTCGAAAGTCAGGTGTTGCCAGCCAACTTTTACAGCACGTATTGGATACAGCAACCGCCCGCCAGTATCAAACAATCAGTTTAGAGACCGGCTCAGAAGACTACTTTAAGGCTGCGCGTAACCTGTATGAAAAGTTTGGCTTCGGATACTGTGAACCCTTTGCTGATTATGTGTTAGACCCGCACAGCCAGTTTATGAGTATTGAGTTGCGTTAAGAGACTAGCCTTAGATGTCGACTTACTTTGCAGGTTTCTCCCTTGGCCTTTCGCTGATTCTTGCGATTGGCTCTCAAAATGCGTTTGTTTTAAAGCAAGGGCTCAAGAACCAACACGTATTGGCAGTTTGTGCTGTATGTGCCATTTCTGACGCCTTACTGATTAGCTTTGGCGTGACGGGCTTTGGCGCAATCGTTAAGCAATTCCCACAAATTGAGCAGTTCGCCCGTTATGGTGGCGCTATCTTTTTGGGTGTCTATTCATTCTTAAGCTTCCGATCAGCATTTACCGAAAACCACGCCTTAGAAGCCACGGCAGAAACTAAAGACTCATTAACCAAAGCGATTGCGATGTGTTTGGCGTTCACTTGGCTTAACCCGCATGTGTATTTGGATACTGTGGTATTGCTGGGGTCTATCTCAACTCAATATCAACCGGATCAAATGTTGTTTGGCGCTGGGGCGGTATCGGCGTCATTCGTGTTCTTCTTTTCACTTGGATATGGCGCTCGCTTCTTGGCTCCAATGTTTAAGAACCCGAGAGCGTGGAAGGTGTTGGAATTTGTCGTTGGCGTGATCATGGCATCTATTGCAATATCTTTGATTGTCTAGCTGCGCGTAATTAGGCTTCCATTTTGGTATAGGTGTTGAATACACGCCAGTAGAAAGCCTAACCTTACGTTTAATCTCACAAGCAGATGCAGTAAATATCGAATTCTTCGGCCCGAATGGTAATAGGCTGGCGAGTCGCGATGTCGCGTTTAGCACAGTAACACTGGGTGCTTCGTACAATTTTTAATGACCTCTGTGAAATAACTTACAGTTAATGTCATGGACACCTATAACCGCTCTAACGTTGAGCGGTTTTTTTATGTCAAAAATAACGATTGCTCACGCTATGGGCGGAGTTGGTCCAAAGCCTGAAATTAGTTGGTTTTCACAAGCTTATAAAAGGGAATTATCTCGACTATTTTGGTAGATTAAAGGTATTACAGACTTCCAGTGAGCAGCAATGAAGATTCTTCACACGTCCGATTGGCACCTTGGCCAAAACTTCTACAATAAAAGCCGCAAGAATGAACATGAACGGTTTTTACAATGGTTACTTGAGCAAGTTACAGAGCACGACATCGACGCGATCATTGTTGCTGGCGACATTTTCGATACCTGTACACCGCCGAGTTACGCTCGTGAGATGTATAACAAGTTTGTGGTCGATTCGAACAAGATCGGTTGCCAATTGGTGTTATTAGGTGGAAATCACGATTCAGTCTCTGTGCTTAAAGAGACACAACAGCTGCTCAAATACATGGGCGCAGACGTGATTCCTAATACCAATGAAGATTATGCGACTCAGGTTGTCGAACTAAAAGGCAAGAACGGCGATGTAGAAGCGCTGGTTTGTGCCATTCCTTTTATTCGCCCTCGCGATGTGTTGATGAGCCAGGCGGGTGTCACTGGCGTTGAGCGTCAGAAGCAACTCGGCGATGCAATCAAACAGCATTATCAAAGTGTTTATGATGCGGCGGTTGCTAAGCGCGCGACGTTTGCAAACAGCGAGCACATGCCGATCATCGCTACCGGCCACTTAACTGCGATGGGTGTTCAACAATCGGATTCGGTACGTGATATCTATGTCGGCAACCTTGATGGTTTTGCCGCTGATGGCTTCCCAGACGCAGACTATATTGCACTTGGTCATATCCACCGCCCACAAGTGGTGGCAAAGCGTGAATACATTCGTTATTCAGGCTCTCCAATCCCACTAAGTTTTGATGAACTTAAGTCTCAAAAACAAGTGTGTGTGGTTGAGTTTGTTGAAGGTGAGCGCACCATTTCTCAACTGCCTGTTCCCACATTCCAACCTCTAGCTGAAATCAAAGGCGACTTGAGCGAGATCGAATCTCAGCTTAACCAATACATAGGTTTAGATAGCGACCAAAGCGTATGGTTATCGATAGAAGTGCAAGCGCAAGATTACTTGTCGGATCTACAAGAACGTATGCGCGCACTGACCGAAGGATTGAATGTGGAAGTACTTCAACTGCGCCGAGCAAGAGAGCGTCGTAATCAAGCATTAGAGCAAGAGTCGGCAGAGACCTTATCTGAACTGAGCCCGATGGACGTGTTTACGAAGCGTATTGCCTTAGAAGAGTTTGAAACCGATTCTGAAAAAGCGCGTTTAGAGCGCATGACGGTGAAGTTCAAACAAGTGATGGTCGAAGTGTCTGAAAGCGCTCAAGCGCCCAATAAAGTAGAAGAGTAATCGTATGAAGATTTTAAGCCTAGAATTTGAAAACCTGAACTCTTTGAAAGGGCGCTGGAAGCTCGATTTTACCCAATCGCCGTTTGCAGAAAACGGTCTGTTCGCAATTACTGGTCCAACTGGGGCGGGTAAAACCACCATTCTTGATGCGATTTGCTTGGCACTTTTCCATCGCACACCGCGTTTGAAAAGCATTGCTAAAGGTAATAATGAATTAATGACTCGTGGTACGGGCGAGTGTTTTGCTGAACTGGAATTTGAAGTTCAAGGTAAAACGTACCGATCTAATTTCCACCAAAAGCGAGCGCGTGGAAAACACGATGGCGCATTGCAAACGCCAACGTGCGAGTTTGCCGATGCGGACACCGACAAAGTCTTAGAGACCATGTTGACCAAGAAGACCAAGCTGGTGGAGCAGGTTACAGGGCTCGATTTCTCACGCTTCACTAAATCGATCATGTTGTCTCAGGGTGAGTTTGCGGCGTTCTTAAATGCCAATGCTAACGACCGTGCAGAGCTACTTGAAGAGCTGACGGGAACCGAAGTTTATAGCCTGATTTCAGAGCGTATCTACGATCATTTTAAGTCGAGTGAAGAGTCGCTTAATCAACTTAAAGCGAAAGCTGAAGGTGTGAGCTTACTGTCTGAAGAGCAAATCAAAGAGCTGACCGCAGAGCGTGAAACGCTAGAAGTAGAGCAGAAGCGTTTAGCCGAGCAATTAAAAGAGTGGCAAGTGCATCTTAGCTGGTGGAAAGACGTGACCAAAGCTGAGCAAACTATTGCGGCCAGTGAGCTCGATCTGAAAACCGCTCAAGATGAACTAGACCGTAACCAACCGTTACTAGAGCGCTTGGCAAACAGTGAGCCGGCTGAAAAGCTGCGTCCAGTACACAAAGATTTAAAGCGTTGCGAACAAGAGGTGAACACTACTCAAGCTCACCTAGATAACAGCACCAAGTTACTTGCCGTTCGTGATGCAGAAATGCAAGACGCGCAAACTAAACTGACTCAAAGCAGTGCGATTGTCGAACAGGTAAAAGCCGAACAGCAGGATCAAGAGAAGATCATCGAGCAGGTTCGCCCGTTAGATAACCAAATTGCCGTACTCAAAGATAAGCAAACTGCGGCCGTTAGTGCAGCGAATACGCTTAACGAGCAACATACGCAGCAGCGTAATCAACAGATTGTTTTAGTCCAAAAAACAGATGCACTGAAGCAACAAGATAAACTCAGCACTGAGTACCTAAATACGCATCAAGCTGACCAACATCTGGAAAAATACCTAGGTCAGTGGCAAGCAAAGGTCGAGCAAGTTCGTACTCTAGAGCGCCAGCATTCAGAGCAGTTGAATTCAGCGAAGCAAGCTTTGTCTGCAGTTGATGCACAGCAAACGATCATCAAATCCGCGCAAGATGCTAAAGCAACGCAAGATAAAACTTTAGCTGAATTGGTTGTTCTCGAGAGTAGTGCAAAGCAACAGTGGGAAGCCTTGCAAGGCAACACTAGCGAGCAAGTGTTGAATTCGCAAAAAGATCTGTTGGAGTTTTGGAATCGCAATACGCACTCATTACTCGAGATCAACCGTGGTTTTCTAAATGCCCAACAACAGCTGCACGTGAAAACACAGGCACATCAAACCAACACCCAGTTGGTCGACAAGCTTTCGAAAGAGCGTGAAGTGTTGGTGGAGCGATATAAAGAGAAAGAGACTTCGCTTGAGCGATTAACGCGATTGATTGATCAAGAAGGTGAATTAGCAAAATATCGTGCAGCTCTAGAATCTGGGTCTGAATGCCCACTGTGTGGTTCAACAGACCATGCGATTGAACAGTCTCAAGATATTGCAAATTTGGTTGCTCAAAAAGATAGAGAAAACCTAGAGCTAACGGCTATCAAAAAAGAAGGCCAAGAGCATCGTCAGCAGTTAGATTCTCTTACCCTTGTGATTGTGGCGCTTAACGATGACATTCAACGTGCGCAAGCGGATATTCAACAAGCTCAGCTGAATTGGCAAGGCGTTGTCGGCAAGCTTCAACAGAGCTTATCGGATTTCGTTGGCACGGCTCCTGAACTGGCACTGCTAACGATTAACGATTTAGGCAATGAAGCTACAGTCGCGACCTTTGCTCAGCAGTGTGAACTTCAACTAAGTCAGAGCGCGCAGCAACTCAAAGCGTTGGGTGATGCTAAAGCGCATTACGCTGAAGCTGAGAAACAACGCCTGTCTGTAAGTGTTATGGCTGACAAGGCGCAGTCTAATCTCGAGTTGGCCGAGCAACGCTTAGCTGATTTGAATAAGCAAAACCAAGTCGCAAACGAGCAAGTGACTCAAATAGCTCAAGCGAAAGGCCAGCAATGGAACGCTTTGAAAGAGAGCATTGTTCAAACTTCTATCGAAGCACCTGAACTTGAGCATATCGATGATTGGTTTACTGCGAAATCGCAAGCATCAAGCACATGGCAGCAAACCAAACAGCAACAGGCCGATATTGAGAAGCAACTGATTACTCAAAATGCCGAATTGAAAACGTTAGACGACAAGCTAAGCAGTGTTGAGAAAGAGCTCGCGACACTGACGCAACAGAGTGAGTCTTTAGTGTCAGAACTCACTCGTGTAACGGCTGAAAGAACAGAGTTGTTTGGTGACAAAGACATTCAAGCCACCAGCAATGCGATGAAGCAAAG
Source organism: Vibrio sp. 10N.261.54.A5 (assembly GCF_041471145.1). NCBI lineage: Bacteria > Pseudomonadati > Pseudomonadota > Gammaproteobacteria > Vibrionales > Vibrionaceae > Vibrio > Vibrio sp. 10N.261.54.A5. The sequence continues at coordinate 152,143 of NZ_JBFRNU010000054.1, forward strand.
AGTCACTGAAGCAGTAAATGCATTTGATGCCGCGCAGTTAGTGCTTAACCGCAGCGAACTTGAACATCGAACCGAGCAAACCAAACACACTGGTTTCTCGGACGAGTTAGTCAGTAAGCAATCGAGCTACACACAAGCGTCGAATGCTTGGTTAGAAGCGCTGAAAACTAGCCCGTTCGAAGATGAGGCTAATTTTGAAGCAGCGTTGTTAGATGAAGAGGTTAGAACTCAACTTCAAAGCCTGAAGAAGTCTTTAGACGAAGCGATTGTCAGTGCGCAAGCTAGGTTGAACGCCGCCAAAGCGACACAAGTGGATCTACTAAATCACGAAAATGCGAAAGCATGGCAAGAGCAAGACCAACAGCAAGTTGAAGAAGCGACTACTGAGTGTCAAAACGCACAGCAAAGCCATGCGACAAAGATCGGCGCAATTTCTGCCAATCTTGAAACGGATAACCAGAACCGTAGTAATCAACAAGATCTGTTCAAGCAAATCGACGAGCAACAGGTCGACTTTGATGATATTTCACGTCTGAACTCACTTATCGGCTCTAAGAACGGCGACAAGTTCCGTAAGTTTGCTCAAGGTCTAACACTGGAAAACTTGGTGTACTTGGCGAACAAGCAGCTACAGCGTTTGCATGGTCGTTACGAGCTAAAACGTAAAGCCGATGATGGTTTAGAACTGCAAGTGCTCGACACTTGGCAGGGCGATGTTATGCGTGACACCAAGACGTTATCAGGTGGCGAAAGCTTCTTGGTGAGCTTGGCGTTGGCATTAGCGCTTTCTGATCTTGTGAGCTACAAAACCAGTATTGATTCTCTGTTCCTAGATGAAGGTTTTGGCACACTGGATAGCGACACATTGGACATTGCACTTAACGCACTGGATAACTTGAATGCATCAGGCAAGATGATTGGCGTGATTAGCCACGTTGAAGCACTGAAAGAGCGAGTACCCGTACAGCTTAAAGTGACAAAACACTCTGGTTTAGGTGTGAGTGAGATGGAGAAGCAGTACAAGGTTGTCGCTTAGCGTATAGCTCTATTCCATCAGTGCAGAAATAGAAGCAGAGCTAGATGAAGCAGATCCCCGACTCAGTCGTTCCTCCTTCTCGAGGATGACGGAGTCGGGAGTAGTCACAATCACTACGCAGTCACTCCTTAAAGTCAGGAACGAACGTCATAGAGAACTAGGCTTTGTTCGTATTGCCTTCGTCATTCTCTAAAGCGAGGTACGAACGTAATAGGGAATCTAGATTTGTTCGCATTACCTTCGTCATTCCCTAAAGCGAGGTACGAGCGTAATAGGGAATCTCTAGTAAACGCAGGAAGTGGATGCTTCAAGAAGGGAACGGCCATGCACAAGAAACCCCATTTACCGACTAAGATATGTCCTGTTTGCCAAAAGCCTTTCGCATGGCGTAAAAAATGGCAGCGCTGTTGGGATGACGTGATCTACTGTTCTGAACGTTGTCGTCGTAATAAGTCTTAGTCCCATAATCTGAATAGATCAGGTCAATCCTCATGATCTAAACCCGTTAACTCCAATATTTCCTTCCTTTGTCGTAATTTTGATGATCCTTTAATCGTTTCGTCATTCATTTCTCAAGTTAATATTTCTATCTGTAAGATAAGTGATGTATAAAGGCGGCATGAAGATACCTAAAAGAATACAGCCTTTAGTTGACGACGGTTTAGTCGACGAGGTGACAAGCCAACTCATGAGTGGCAAAGAAGCATCGGTGTACATTGTGCGCTGCGGCGATACGATCCGTTGTGCCAAGGTATATAAGGAAATAAGCCAACGCAGCTTCAAAAAAGCGACCGCGTATCGTGAAGGCCGAAAAGTCCGAAATAGCCGCCGCGCTCGAGCGATGGAAAAAGGCTCTGGCTTTGGTCGTGAACAACAAGAAAAGGTTTGGCAAAGTGCTGAAGTGGATGCCTTATATAAACTGGCAGAAGCGGGTGTTCGTGTGCCTGTCCCTTATGGTTGCTTTGATGGCGTACTGCTTATGGAGCTGGTCACTGACGATGAGGGTTACGTTGCACCACGTTTGAACGATGTGGTGATGTCAGCAGAGCAAGCGATCGAAGACCACGCCGTGATGATGACTTACGTAGTTAAAATGCTGTGTGTTGGTTTGATCCATGGTGACTTGTCTGAGTTCAACGTATTGGTGGATGAGTACGGTCCAGTAATTATCGACCTACCACAAGCGGTTGACGCTTCGGCTAACAACAACGCTGAGTGGATGCTGGCTCGTGACATCAATAACATCCGTGACTATTACGCTCAGTTTGCTCCTGAACTGGCAAAAACCGAGTATGCCAAGGAAATGTGGGCGCTGTACGAGAAAGGCGACTTGAAGCCAGACAGCAAACTGACGGGTGAGTTTACGGAAACCGACGACTTGGCTGATATCGAAGCCATCATGCAAGAGATAGACGCTGCGCGAATTGAAGAACAACATCGACGCGAGCGAGCTAAAGAAGAGAAAGAAGGTGTTGACGATACTAAGTTCAATTGGGCTGAATAATCGTGATGATCAGTTTTGATCTTTAGCTAGATATCAACCAAACGCCTTTTAAAACAGAGGCGTTCTTTCTAAATAAAAACCCAATGGAGCTTCAACTCTGTTGGGTTTTCTTTTTTAGCACTAATGAAAGACGGACACTCGTATCAACTACCAATTTAACTGTTCACCATCGTAAGCGTAGAAGTGCCCACTGTTATCCGGTGTGGCAGTGCGAATAATATCGACCAACTGATGGGCGACATAGCTTGACTCAAACAACTTACCTTCAGGGACATTGGTCTGAAAAGGCTTCGACAGAGCTGTGTCTGTCGTGCCCGGGTGCAGAGCCAACACGGTGCCTTTCTTAATGGTGCGTTGCCATTCGATCGACATGGTTTTGATGAACATATTTAGGGCTGCTTTCGATGAGCGGTAGCTATACCAACCGCCTAATCTGTTGTCTGAAATACTGCCAACCTTTGCGGATACCACAGCAAACTTTGGATTGTCGCTCGCTTTAAGTATCGGCGTGAAGTGTTTTGCTAATAACAAGCTGGGCAGGGTATTCACAGAGATGTTTTTGAGGAAAAACTCAGGGTCGATGGACGACAAGTTCTTTTCCGGTCCAAGATCTGGAGTGTGGAGCATACCCACGCAGTTGATCAGCCAATCAAGTTGTTCAAACTCAGAACTCAAGCGCTTAATATCAGCTTCGTCGGTGGCGTCGACTTTGTGCCAGCTCAAGCGATTGTTTTCTAGTTCCGGCTGTTGAGAGTGGTAAGTCGCGTCTACATGCACATCAAGAAAATCAAACCGAGAGAGCTCAGATAATAGGTGTTTAACCACAGCGAAACCAATACCGCCGCTCCCACCGACCAACAATATGTGTAATCTGAGTTGCTCCACCATTATAAGTTCTCCAAGTTTGTGATTCGTTGTTCAGCAGTATCGAGAATCGCTTGTTGTGATTGCTCATCCATGTTGTCCCAAGAGCGATATAACATTCCCATACGTGGGTTGCGGTTTAACGCATCGCGGTGCTGGTCCATAAAGCGCCAATACAAGCTATTGAAAGGGCAAGATTGCTCGCCGCTGCGTTCTTTTATCTTGTAGTGACAGCCTTTGCAGTAGTCACTCATGCGGTTGATATAGGAACCGCTGGCAGAGTATGGTTTGGTTCCTACGATCCCGCCATCCGCAAACAGTGCCATACCTCGCGTATTTGGCATTTCAACCCACTCAATCGCGTCGACGTAAATACCGAGGTACCAACTGTCGACTTGGTCAGGGTCTATACCCGTGATTAAACTGAAGTTGCCAGTGATCATTAACCTTTGGATGTGGTGCGCGTAAGCAAACTCAAGAGACTGGTCAATCGCATGCTTCATGCAGTTCATCTTGGTTTGTCCGTCCCAAAAGTAATGGGGCAGGTTATTATGTGCTGAGTAATGGTTTTTGTTGGCGTAAGCAGGCATGTTTGCCCAATAGACGGCGCGTATGTACTCTCGCCACCCCAGTATTTGGCGTACAAATCCTTCGACCTGTGCAATATCGATGCTTGGCTTATCTGGTGAGCTGTCTCGAAGACAGGATGCTTGGTAGGCCGACAGTGCTGCATCAATCACTTCTTTAGGGCTCAGCAGTTTACTGTTCAGCGAGAACGATATACGGCTATGATACAAGCTCCATTTAGAGTCGTGCTCTGTCGTCATCGCATCTTGAAACTGCCCAAATAACGGCAAGCAGACTTGGCAGAAATGAGCGAGTAGAGACAAGCTTTGTGCGCGGTTCACCGGCCATAGTAACTGGTTACCGACTTGACCAATAGTTTGCACTTGGTGGTGCTCGATACGCTGCAAAATGTCGGTTATGTCATTGGTAAACATCAGCGGCTGAGGCAGGTTTTCGATGTCTTGTTTCTTGAGCTTATTTCGATTGTTCGCGTCGTAATTCCATTTTCCGCCAACGGGCTTTCCGTCTTCTAGCAAAATGTCGAAACGTTTTCTCATTCGGCGATAGAAGTGTTCCATCATGATGTGTTTGTCTTTTGGAAACTGTTGTTCTATCTCCTCGAATGGAAAGAGGAAGTGTTCTGTATCACAACAACCTTTGGTCGCATTGGTCAGCTTGAGCTTGTTCATCTGCTCTAAGAGGCGATATTCATCTGGCCTTTGATATTCGAATTTCTCTGCGCCGAATTCGTGTACATAGTGCTTTAAAAGTGTGTCTAGGTTTTCAAATTGCGTTGTGTCGTCAAGAGTAAGGTGGAGTACTTGATGACCTTGTTCTTTGAGTTCGTTAGCGAAGTAACCCATCGCACAGAAAAACGCGGCCACTTTTTGAATATGAGAGGCTACATAATCCGTTTCTTGTTTGAGTTCAGCAATGATGTAAATAACGTCATCGTTGACCTGTCGAAACCATGAATGCTCAATGTTGAGTTGGTCACCTAATACAAGTCGTACCGTTTTAAATTTCATAATGCGTCCTGGTTTGTGAGGCTTGTTGTGACTGCGTTACCGCCTGTCCATTGATTGATGAAGGCATGGTCTGGGTCGTACATTTCAGTCTGCTTGGCTAAATCAAAATGGCGTGATTTAGGTTGTGATTGGTTTTTAGTTTCGCTGTTGTGGGTTGGTTGATTGAGAGCCCCAGCGATATACGCCCAATTCCCCCAGTTAGATGCCACGTCATAGTCGACAAGTTGGCTTTCGAAATAGGCCGCGCCGTGTCGCCAGTCGACGCCCAACTCGTAAATCAAACAGCTTGCGGCTAACTGCCTTCCGCGATTGGACATGTAGCCAGTCGCGTTAAGCTGGCGCATGCATGCATCGACAATCGGGTAGTTGGTGTTACCGCTCTTCCATTTGGAAAAATTAAGGCTTGCCGATTGAGTGCTACTCTCTGCTATAACGGGGTTTGTGTATGAGCCGGTAAATAGAGATGCCTTCAACGATATGCTTTTCCAATAAAAATACTCGCGCCACAACAGCTCGAAATAGATCCAGTAGGTTGAATCATTGGAACCATGATGCGACTCAAATCGCGTTAGGTGTCTGCAGATTGTTTTTGGTGAGACACAACCTAATGCGAGCCACGGTGAAAACTTGGTCGAGTTCTCGATGCCATCCAATGCATTTCTTGTCTGTTTATAGCGGCTCGCGTAATCGTGTGAGAAGTAGTGGTCGAGATGTACTAACCCCGATGTTTCACCGCCTTTGAAGCTTTGCTCGCTCGCCAAATCACCCGTCTTAAAAAGTGAGGCTTTTGAGTGACAGTGTGACGTTATCGTCAGGTCTGGTGCTGGTGGTAACGTCGTTATGGTCAAACTTTGAGTATCGACGGCTAAGTGTTCGATGAGTTTTCTGAACTTGGTAAACGAGCGGGGTAACTTGTCTAACGTAAAAGGGAAGTCATCGAGCTCAAACAGAGTCGAGTTATGAGATTGAATCGCAGTTAAGTTCGGGCAGTCAGCCAACGTCGATTGCACTAGCTGTTGCTCGTCGTAGCCACAATGAACATTTGCAAACAAGTGAGTGACGTTTAGAGCAGAGATAATCTCGTTGAGCGAATCTTTGACGTTATCGCTTTTATCTTGGTCTTGTTTAAGGACGATGAGTGTTTGATCTAGGCCGCTCAGGTTAATCTTAAGATCGCTTATCGATTGTGAAATGAAAGCTGTGCGGTGAGCCCCATATTGTTGTTCTTGGGCGAACTGTGAAGAGTAGTGCGACAGAATCGGTTCAACGACTACACATACGAGCTCATCGACGATTTGGCTTGCTTGGTAAAGTAGCGCATTGTCGTTGATTCTTAAGTTGTTTGTAAAAAGATACAGGCCAATCTTTTTCATTACTTTCACTCGGCGATTTGTTAATTATTAGACGCTTACGAGTTGATAGGCTGACAAGATCACAAATGATTACTCTAAGTAGGAAATAGGAGATTTCGGTCAGGATGAGTGTGTTGAAGAGGATATCAAGCCAACCAATAATACCGATAGAGGTTGGCAAAGCCGGTTATTTTTGAGTGTCGAACTGGAGCTTCTATTCCATAGGAACAACGAGAATATCGATAGGGGAAGTATCGATGATCTGTTTAGAATGGGAGATGAGCTTATGCCAAAAATCATGGTGATGGCCGCACAGCAATAGGTCAACGCCGTTTGCTTCGATGGCATTTTTGAGCTTATCGTTCAAATCACCCGTTCCCACGAAAATGTGCTTGATTGGGTGTTTGGCGTAGGCTTCAAACTCTTTCAAATGCTTAACGGCATCTTCATTGATGGGTAAATCACCGTCATTTCCCTGAATATCAACGAGCTCTGGATAAATTTCTCCATGCGTACCATCGATATAAACAAATGAAATGCCAGCCTCCAGTTTATCAGCGAAGAAGGTCGCTCTATCAATGAGAATCTTGGTGTCGTCAGACAGTTCAAGTGCGACCAGAATATGTCGGTAATCCATAATTAAAGCCTCTTGTTGTGAGTTATGTAACAAGCATAGTTTCTGTTGACGCAAATGATATCGAAGAGATCTCATATTCCGTAAAATCATCATTCAATGTTCTTCTAAGCACTATCGTATTTACATCGCTTTGATTGGTAAGAAATTTACAAAAGGTTGATATAGTGGTTGAAGCGCTAGCTTATGCTGTTAGATAGGCTTGATAGTTCAATGCGCCAATAACGAAGAGGCATCAATGACAGCACTACTAACCATTCCCACTCGAACATTAGGTTTCGACTACGATATTGAGATCCGAGACTGGTCTCAAAAGCTCGTCGGCTTTCATGTGTTTGAAGATGGTAGACGACCGCTTGATGGAGGCATTGGGCTGAGCCTCAACCTTGTTGAACAGTTTGACGTGAATGGTCGTTGGCTAAATTCATTACCTGCGCGTTATCGTGAAATCACCGACGACTTTCCAGAATACCAATACCAGATGTTGTGGCTTGCTGCGAATACTTATGAAGCCGCGCAATTGCTTGAATTAAGGCCTGTTATTTTGGCTTTGATCTGCATGAAATACAGTGTCGACAACAAGAAAGCACTGGCACTAAGTTGCTTAGGGCAGAAGAAGATCCTTACCAAGTTGGGCTTAGACGGCAGCAAGGCGACACTCAAATTCATCGACAAGCTAGAGCTTCATTACAATGTTGGTGATGAACTCGACCACATTGTTCGCATTCTCGAGCCACTGCAAAGACGAGTTCTTAAGTTTAAGCATTACTCAAAAGTTGGATACACAGCCCTGCGTTTGGACCAAGTTCATCCATTTCTAACTGGTAGCAGGCTAGGGATTGCAATGGTGGAAGAGGGCAGACTTAACGCACCGTCGAAGATGGCGATGTTCCAAGATGCGATATTGCTAGGGCAAGATTTGGAGATGGATGATCCACTGCGCGCGATTACCAGCCAGAACTCTTTTGCGATGTTTGAACAACTCCATGACCGCTGGACGGAGCAACGCCAATTACGTCGTTTGGAGGGTAACTGCCCAATGGATAAAGACATCCCTTATCCCGTTCCTTTACTTGGCAATGACAACATTCATCCGCTCACGGATTATTACGACCTTGAACACGAAGGCATCGAGCAGAAGCACTGTATTGGCGTGTATCACAACCGAATCATGAGCGATCGTTATGTGGTGTTCCGCATGCTCAAGCCTCAGCGTTTAACCATAGGTTTACGCCGCGTCCCGAGCAAAGCATTTCCTTTTGAAATAGACCAAATCTGCGGAAAACGAAATGCACCTCCGTCGGAATCCGCTCGCCAAGTGATTCACGACTGGCTAGAAGCGAGTAAGCAAAAATATCCTAAGCAATAGCCATTAAGTAGAAGGAATACAGGATGTTTCAACAAGGCGATCTTTGCCCTCATTGTGGTTTGATTATTGTGATGCCTACGGATCTGCAAGGTGAATGCCTAGGATGCGGCGAAGAAATTAATCAAGACCCAGCAGACGATTACGACGAAGAAGAGTAGCTTTACCTACACTTAGATTAAACAAGGCTAGGATAGCCGAATTACTCTCTTTAAAAGGACGGAAAAATGCAGAAAGTAATCTTTAGAAATTGCGATGAAAACTCACCTTATTGGCATGAGTTAGAGGGCTTATTTCAAAGTGAATGGTCTGATTTCAAGTTTAAAGATACATATAAAGAAAACGTACAACTCCCTCCAGTAATAACAGTACTTCGCGATAATGTGGTCATTGGTGGCTTGGCGTATTCCTATTTTCAAGAACCTCACCAAGTTCGTGATGTAGTGTGGATCAACGCTGTGTTTGTCGACCCTCAATGGCGCGGTCAAGGCATTGCCAGTGAACTGATTAATCGTGGTGTCAGACAGGTTTCTTCTGCAGTGCAAACTCAACTCTACGCGTACACCAATATCATGGGTCTCTACCAAGGGCTAGGTTGGTCAATCGTAAATATCGAATCAGAACCGAACCATAAAGTGATGAGTATTGAGCTTAATCGATAAGCTCGGAATAAAAGCCTGATATTAGTTTATCTGCCGTTCGAGTAATGAATTTCTCCCTTTCATCCATAATGCATAAACCTGTTAAATTTTCGTTGAAACTCATGCCGATATCGCCTTTAAATCAAACAACTAGCTGTTGATTAAAACGATCAAGACGATTTATTGCAGCAGTTGTTGAGCACAAAGCCTATATTGACTAGAATGACGCACTTTTTTTATTTACGTACATACAGGTAATGAACATGAGCGATACTAATTCAAGACCAGCTTTACCAGATCATCTTGCAGGTAACCCACGCAGCCCACACCACGTTGCTGAGTGTTTCGAATACCCAATCGGCATTCGTCTAAATGGTAAAGAGCGTACTGATGTTGAAGAATACTGCATCAGCGAAGGTTGGGTTAAGATCCCTTCTCCAAAAGCGCTAGATCGTTTTGGTCAGCCAATGCTTATTACTCTAAAAGGCACTGTAGAAGCTTTTTACATCGACGCATAATCATGTCGTGTGGCTAGCTAATACATCGACGCATAGTCACGTCGTGTGGCTAGCTAATACTTCGAGTAATTAGCTAATGTTTGCTTAATTAGCCAACATCAAGCCACCAAGCGTTATTACCTAAAAGGGTCTAGAGAAATCTAGACCCTTTTTGTTTGCATTGATTTTAGCGAACTTCTTTAACCAATAGCCCAAACCACCTTCATAACTCCACAGATTCAACCAAAATTGTTGTTATTCACTATGCATTCGCAGTAATAACAAAGTTGTTGTTGGTTGATTTATGTTCGCTCGCTCTTTTTGGATTTATTCGTACTCGAAAGTTCTGATGTTTAATTAAACAGATACAAACAAAAATATGAAGCGCAGTCTAATTAAATGAAACTAATATGCTGTATTTAAAGTTATTTTTTGTTAATAACTACCTCTATCACAGAAATTAATCCTGAAGCACATACAATTCCCTTGATTTCGAATGAGCGCTAAATTTTTTCGTTCGAGCATTTAAATTCTTCCTTCGCCCAATAATTATGAGGTTCCTATGTTTGGAATATTCAAACCTATGGCGCATATCGATCGCTTGTCATCAGATAAGATCGATAGCACCTACACACGACTACGATGGCAGCTGTTTCTTGGCATCTTCGTTGGCTATGCGGGGTACTACTTAGTCCGTAAAAACTTTAGTTTGGCGATGCCTTATCTCATTGAACAAGGTTTTAGCCGTGGAGAACTAGGGGTTGCATTAGCGGCGGTATCTATCGCTTACGGCTTATCTAAGTTCTTAATGGGCAGTGTTTCTGACCGTTCTAACCCTCGTTACTTCCTCAGCGGTGGCTTGTTAATGTCGGCGTTGGTGATGTTCTGCTTTGGCTTCATGCCTTGGGCAACAGGCAGCATCACTGCGATGTTTATCCTGCTGTTCTTGAATGGTTGGTTCCAAGGTATGGGTTGGCCAGCTTGTGGACGAACCATGGTTCACTGGTGGTCACGAAAAGAACGTGGTGAGATAGTGTCAGTATGGAACGTTGCTCACAACGTGGGTGGCGGTTTGATTGGCCCAATGTTCTTGTTGGGGCTGTGGGCTTTTAACGACGATTGGCGAACCGCTTTTTATGTTCCTGCATTTTTTGCCACTCTCGTTGCTGTCTTTGTTTGGTTTACTGTAAGAGATACACCTCAATCTTGCGGCTTACCACCGATTGAAGAACACAAAGACGATTACCCAGACGACTACGATACGTCTCATGAGAAAGAAATGACGGCGAAAGAGATCTTCTTTAAGTACGTTTTCTCTAACAAGCTGTTGTGGTCAATCGCTATTGCCAATGCGTTTGTTTACCTTATCCGTTATGGCGTACTCGACTGGGCTCCGGTTTACTTAAAAGAAGCAAAAGACTTCTCTGTCGATAAATCATCTTGGGCTTACTTCCTGTATGAGTGGGCAGGTATCCCTGGCACCTTATTGTGTGGTTGGATTTCAGATAAGCTATTCAAAGGTCGACGAGCACCTGCAGGTATCTTGTTCATGGTTCTAGTGACAGTCGCTGTGTTGGTATATTGGCTGAACCCTGCGGGTAACCCAACGGTTGATATGTTGGCACTGGTTGCGATTGGTTTCCTTATCTATGGTCCTGTAATGCTGATCGGTTTGTATGCACTGGAACTTGCACCTAAGAAAGCTGCAGGTACAGCGGCTGGTCTAACAGGTTTGTTTGGTTACTTAGGTGGCGCGGTTGCTGCGAACGCAATACTCGGCTTTATGGTTGACCATTACGGTTGGGATGGCGGCTTCATTATTTTGGTCGGCGCTTGTGTAGCTTCAATCATCTGTCTGCTTTACGCCTTCTTAGGTGAGCGTGCGCACCATAAACAAAAAGATCTCGAACGAGAGAAAGAAGCGCTAGCTCAGTAGTGTATTTACTGGGTCACATCTATAAATAACAACAGAGGCAGGTATACCCTGCTTCTGTTTTATCAAGGGAAACAATAATGAAAACAACGTCACTGTCTCTGACCTTATTAGCACTAAGTTTATCTGCAAATGCGTTCGCCGATCCTTTAGTGATTGCTCATCGCGGTGCTTCTGGGTATTTGCCTGAACACACTTTACCCGCTAAAGCGCTCGCTTATGCAATGAAACCCGACTACATCGAACAAGATGTCGTGATGACCAAAGACGACCAATTGGTGGTTTTGCATGATCATTATCTAGACCGAGTCACCGATGTCGCGGATCGCTTTCCAACACGTGCTCGCGCAGATGGCCGCTACTACGCGATTGATTTTACGCTCGCTGAGATTAAATCCCTGAAAGTGACCGAAGGCTTTAACCTCGATGACCAAGGTAAAAGAGTGGCAGGGTACCCAACGCGCTTCCCAATGTGGCAGTCTGATTTTCGTGTCGCTACCTTTGCAGAAGAGATCGAGCTGATCCAAGGCCTAAATAAGACCTTAGGTTATGACGTGGGCATCTATCCTGAAATTAAAGCACCTTGGTTCCATCGTCACGAAGGCAAAGACATCTCCAAAGCGGTACTTGCGACCTTGCATCAATATGGTTACCTATCGAAAGACGACAAAGTGTATTTGCAGTGTTTTGACGCCAATGAACTTCAACGCATTAACGATGAGCTCATGCCAGTGATGGAAATGGATCTTAAGCTCGTTCAGTTGATGGCCTATACAGATTGGAATGAAACCATGACCTACCAAGGTGACAAAGCAACGCCGTACAGTTACGACTGGATGTTTGAAGCTGGTGGCATGGAAAAAGTGGCGTCTTATGCGGAAGGAATAGGCCCTTGGAAGCCAATGTTGGTGGACGATGCATCGACCAAAGATAACATCATTATTAAACCGTTAATGAAGTCAGCAAAAGACGCGGGCTTAGATGTTCACCCGTACACGTTCCGTGCTGACCCAGGAAGAATCCCAGCTTATGCTGATAACTTTGATGGCATGTTGGATGTCTTCTACAACCAAGTCAAAGTTGATGGTGTGTTTACCGACTTCCCAGACAAAGCGGTCGACTTCTTGAACCGTTAATACCCCGTCAGTTACGAGCTATTAGTAACGAGATACTAAGAGCCAAAAGCACCGACTAAAGGTGCTTTTGGCTCTTCTTTCACTTTTTGGATCTCCTTGTACTGGCCTCGAAATCCTACCTATATTCTTCTTTCTCAGCCCACATTTTGATATTCACTCGGTTTACAGCTATAACCTGACTTGATAGGTTACTCCCAATGCAGCCAGATGCTTAATCTATAAGTGTTTATCGGCTCAACCTGATATTGAATTTGGAAAGATCATGGAAGAAAGAAGCAAAGCTTATCTTTATAGCTACCTCAACACATTACCAGCAGACGTTGCTTCGCAATACACCTCTTTTAGTGCCGACTATTACTGTGCTGATGAATACAACGCCAACCTCTGCGCCCAGTTAATTCTCAAGGGTGAAAAACAAGCGTCTTGCAGCCTTGAATATTGGTACAGCCATGAAGGCGAGACGAGACCAGTAGTTGGTCACTTGCAAGTCGTCACTGACTGGGATGGCAAGCCAGTTTGCATTGTAGAGATCACTTCAGTCTCACAGTGCAAATATAACGAAGTGACGGCGGAGTTTGCTGCTGCCGAAGGTGAGGGTGATAAAACACTCGAATGGTGGAAAGAAGCTCACTGGAACTTCTTCTCTCGTGAATGTGAAGAGCTCAAGATCTCACCAAGTGAAGACATGTTACTTATGTTGGAGCGTTTCAAAGTGGTTTATCAATAAAGGGTATTTTGTGTTTAGAAGATCGTGCTCCATAAACAGTAACAAGGTTGTCCATAATGAGCCTAACCGTCCGAGAAGTTTTTATAGGCTCGCTTAAACATTAGATAATTCATCGTATGCAGGAGGCAAGATGACAAAGCTAATCGAATTAACAGAAATAGTCTTATTCGACTGGGGCAATACGCTGATGGTCGATTTCCCAGACGCACAAGGGAAGATGTGTGACTGGGAAATCGTACAAGAAGTGAGTGGTGCTCGTGCATTACTGGCTGAACTCTCCAAAAATCACCAAGTGTATGTTGCCACCAATGCTGGTGATTCCAGTAAAGACGACATCATTCGTGCCTTCAAGCGTGTTGGCCTGTCTCAATATATCTTGGGTTACTTTTGTAAGGCGAGCATTGGCTTTTCTAAGTTCGAGTCGGGGTTCTATCCTGCCATTATTTCTAAGCTCGGTGTTTCACCACAAGAGATCACCATGGTAGGCGACACTCTAGAGAAAGACATTTACCCAGCACTTGAAGCGGGTTTGCAAGCGGTGTGGTTGAACACGGAAGGTGCTGAGCTTAAGTCACAGCATCCAGGTATCGTACAAGTTCAATCCCTAAGCGAACTGTTGGAGTAGCGCGATTAACTCTCTGATATTAAGTTCAGATAAAGCGCTTGTCCGTTTTGACGTAAACCTCTCATCTCTTTGCTGTTTAATCCTCTAAGCTAACTCTAGTTTCCACTATGAGGGCTAGGTTATGAGTATCGAATGTCACGGAATATCGGTTGGAATTGAACGTGTTAGCGGTGAAACCATCGTTGTGTTCAAAGCGAAAGGCAAACTCACACACGATGACTATCAGGCAATGATGCCAATTCTAAATACCACGCTAGAAGAACTCGATTCATCTAAACTCAAGATGCTGGTCGATATCTCAACCTTAACAGGATGGGAGTTACGTGCAGCTTGGGATGATTTTAAACTGGGATTAGAGCTCAATTCTAAGATAGACAAGATTGCTATTTTCGGCGATAAAAGCTGGCAAGAATTCGCTTCAAAAGTAGGGAGCTGGTTTGTGTCCGGTGAGATTAAGTCATTCGAAGACCATGACTCTGCGCTTAAGTGGCTAGTCGATTGATACTATTCGCGGGCAGCTAGAGAGCAGTTCGTAAACATCGCCAATGACAGTTGACGAGAATTGTCTCGAACGCTGTCATTTTTCGTTGTGGTTATGATATTTCCTATTCGATTCAATAGAGTATATTCCTTCCAGCGTGTAACATACCCAGGCTTTGTTTGGTCGCGACTAATGGTGTGGCTTGATTCAGTAAGAACGAGAACTAAAACAGAAATAAGGTCTAACGACATGCATAAGGTAATTGATAAGCTGGCTTGGATATTCATCAAAGACGGCAAGCTGTTGATGGTCAGATCAAAAGGCAAAGAACTGTTCTATCTACCGGGTGGTAAGCGTGAAGCTGGCGAAAGTGATGAGCAAGCACTGGTTCGCGAAATCAAAGAAGAGATCTCAGTTGATTTAGTGCCTGACTCCATCAAATACGTCGAGACGTTTACAGGCCAAGCTGATGGCAAAGCGGAAGGCGTATCGGTGCAATTGACTTGCTATCTTGCTGATTATACTGGCGAACTGTCTCCGGATGCCGAAATTGAAGAGCTTAAGTTTGTGGATGGCAACGACAGAGCGGTATGCTCATTGGCGGCACTGGTTGCGCTTGATTGGTTAGAAGCGAACCAGTATTTGGCTTAAGGTTTTAGCGGCTACTAGCTAATACTGAAGATTGATCTTCAAAAGATCATCGCTTACGAATAGCTTGAAGGGCGGCTGTCTTTCATCAACAGGTCGAGTTTCCTTTGAGCTTTCTTCGTGTCTTGTAAATCCACCACCTCAATCATTTCACACTCATCTCGTACCATCTCATTAATTAGGCTTGGGTAGTGTCGGCAATCTTCTGGTCGGTCTAAGTAAATGCTACATGTGTACTTGGCTTGAGCCTTGGTGTCTTTCGTCGGAACCAGCTCCAGAAAAGGGCAGCGAGTTAAACGTTCGCCAGATTCAGGGTCGAACCAGATCTCGCTTCCTCGAACATATTCAAAGATGTCTGGGTTGAACAACTCCCACAAATCGATCTCTTCTTGAGTCGCGGCAAGGTCGCCATCTCCGTATTTGATACAGCATTTTCCGCATTGATTACAATCTTTCATTATCGACTTCATAAGTTGGTGAGCTTTTATCATTTTACCACTGATAGGCGTGGCACGTTGATTTTGTTGTTCATGGTTAAGCCGTTACGGGCGGGAACTTGGAATAGCGGTACTTAAAATCAATTTATCTATGAACCGCCACTCCAATCAAAGCTGTAAACAGTGATACAATTTGCGCCTCTCACGTTATTCAAGCAAAGGCATCAAGATGAGAACCGTATACACCACCGAAGTCAACATTAACGCAAAGAAACAAAAAGAGGCTTACCCAAAGCTCGCTTTATGTGACAAGTGCGTTGGTGACTATGTGGTTATCGAGCAAGGTGAACGAACTTACAAGCCTTGTGCTAAATGTGGTGCCGACGATTAATGCGCCTTGATAAATACCTATGTAAAAGCACTGACCTAACCAAGCCTGAAGCGATTGAACGCATCCATAATGGCGAGGTGAACGTAAACAGTGAAACTATCACCGATGAATCGACTCAGGTTCATGAAAGCAACTCCATCTTATTAAATGGCACGCCTCTTAAATTACGTGAATTTCGTTACCTCTTAATGCATAAGCCTGCGGGTACTATCTGCTCTAACATCGACGAAGTTTATCCTTCATTGTTCAACTACATCGAGATAGACAAAGCATCAGAACTGCACATTGCAGGGCGCTTAGATGCTGACACCACAGGCTTAGTCTTGATTACCGATGATGGGCGATGGTCATTCAACATCACTCTGCCAACCAAGTCGTGTAAGAAGGTGTATCGCGTGACATTGTCACGAGATATCAAAGACGATGTCGCTGATAAGTTTAAAGCGGGCATTCAATTGCAGGGCGAACAAAAACCGACGCGTCCGGCAGAGCTCGAAGTGATTACCAGTAAAGAAGTGCTGTTGACCATTACAGAAGGTAAGTTTCATCAAGTAAAACGAATGTTTGCTGCGGTCGGGAATCGAGTTGTTGGCCTACACCGTGAACAGATTGGCGATGTACGTTTAGATGTTGAAGCAGGTCAGTGGCGTTATCTAACTAAAGCCGAAGTCGACTCATTTCAGCAAGACTCTGAATAAACACCGTAACCACTTAAAGCGTTAAGCGTTAAGCGTGTCAGCACCGGAATATCAATACTATAAGGATGTAGGATGGAAAACCTCAAAGTCTCAGAAACTAAGTCTTTTGTACCCGCGAAAGACTTCGATTTATCCAAGCGTTTTTACCAGTCAATCGGCTTTGAAGTGAAGTCTGAATTTCACGATATCGCCTATCTACGACACGGCAGTTGTGCGTTCCTTCTGCAAAACTTTTATGAACCTGCGCACTGTCACAATTACATGATGCACTTGCTGGTTGAAGACGTAAAAAGTTGGTATCAACACATCCAAAACTCTAATGTAGTGTCGGATTTTGAAGTTACCGTTTCCGAGGTTGTTGAACAGCCTTGGGGAATGCTTGAGTTTTGTATCACTGACCCAAGTGGTGTGCTGTGGCGTGTGGCTGAAAACATCAGGCCGCGTTAATGCATCCAACTTGCATTGAGGCCAGTGAAAACTTCAAATTATCCATCTGTTTCTTTATTTCTGCCTACATAAGGCAATGATCAAATAGGTTCAAGCATGGATATAAAGGCTAAAATGCACAGCCAAGACGTTTACTACTGTGACGACGTTGATTTGGTTGCTGAGCAAACTCAATGCTTAGAAGTGCTATACGATTTCAACCACACTCGTCCTAGTGAAGGGTATAAACGACAACAAATCATGAAGCAACTGTTCGCCGAAGTCGGTGAGGGCTGCTACATCGAGCCACCGTTACACGCGAACTGGGGGCGTCACACCCACCTAGGCGACAATGTATACGTGAACTTCAATCTAACTCTGGTCGACGACACAGATGTATTCATCGGCGACAACGTGATGATTGCGCCTAACGTGACCATCGCCACTGGCACACATCCCATCAGCCCAGAACTCAGGCTAAAAGCAGCGCAGTTCAATGTTCCCGTTCGTATTGGTAACAATGTATGGCTTGGCGCGCACACCGTCGTACTTCCTGGTGTCACCATTGGTGAAAACTCAGTAATAGGTGCTGGCAGCATCGTCACCAAAGACATCCCAGCCAATGTGGTTGCTGTCGGTAACCCATGCCGTGTGGTACGCGAAATCAACGAACGCGACCGAGAGTATTACCACAAAGATCGCCGTATTCCAGATGAGCTAAAGTAAGTATTTCCCACATTAGTGTGATGGCTTCCCATCTCGTCATGCTATACATAAAAATTCTATATTTTCTACATGGTTGAAATTAGCTGTGACATAAGTCATTGTTATGCAATGGCTTAGTTGTATATTACTTATCTATCTTAGAAACTAGACAAAATTATTCTGGAGTTAAGTGCAGAATTTTTCTGTTTGATAGCTGTTATATGTACAGGGAGTTTCAATGAAGGGTTTTCTCAAAGGGATTTTAGCTTATCTTGTTGTGATCTCGGTAGCTCTGCTAATTTCTCGCAATTTTTTTGATTACCTATCCACAATAGACTTGGTTGACTACATTGCATATGCCGGGGTTTTACTTGTTGTATTGGCAGGCATTACATTTGATGGTAACAATCCAGCTAATCAAGACTTTTTGTCGTTAATGATTCATCGTGAACTTGTGTCCCGAACCAATGACTTTCAAGACGAAAGTAATAAAGTAAGTTTTGCAGTTAATGTCGGATTGATAGGTATATTTTTACTTATTACTAGTGGTGTAATGGCTTGGCATATTAGTAAGTAAAACATATAACAAATAAGGATTAAGGTGCTGCGCAGCCAACACTAAATCCCGAGTGTTGAACAAGCCCGAAGCCACTTTGTTAAGTAAATTGTACGATTGAACTTGAAGGGCACATCGCTTTGAGGCTTTTCTCAAGGCGAGCGGGGTCAAGATAAGGTTGCGATAGCAATCTTATCAACCAGTTAGCTATTTTTCGTTTCTTTCGTCGTCACATCTCCTTTGATTTCGTCAATGCCATTCTCCTTATTATCAAATGCCTTTCGGCTACATGGGTCGGCTCACTCCAACACACGCCATCTCATGCTCACAGCAAGGGCAGATTCTTATCGCTTTGCTCCTTATCGGTGCCGTTAGTGGCGGCATCATATAGACCAAGTTCAATAACAGCAGTTGAATGCGGGCTCTTAAGGCGTGAGCTTGACCACGTAAAAATCCGTAGTCTCGTACTCTCTGCAACCCTTTGGGCAGCACGTGTTGCAAAATGAGCAGCAAAAACTTCAGAATGGGCAAGGTGCGCGTTCGCCATGCATTGGTCTGACTCTCTTTATAGCGGAAGGTGACAGTATCATCTGTGATACTGATGATGTCTTCATCAGGCAGCACACCGCGATAGAGATAGCGCGCCAAATAGTTGAGTGCAGCCTGACCGTATCCTACTTGTCAGCAATCGACCACCCATTGT